>NZ_DFOE01000035.1:0-232128 GCF_002376635.1 Sphingobacterium sp. UBA3549
ACACAGTTTACTTTACACCCTCGTGAAAGTTGAATTTTAGCAATTTAAAAACTGGTTTTATATGATGTGTAGCTTTATATTTTGTTATTTATTTAATTGTATTATATCCTTTTATGTTTAAATTAATTCTCCTTTCTGTTGTTTTCTTTTTGTTAGACTTATTATTTACTGATGTGAAGCATCTTATTTTTAAATTTTTCTCCTTGTGGCAGTAATCACGCGATTAAGTTATTTTTAGCGCGCGTGTGCTCTCTTTTTTATAAACGACATGTAGGTCTTGCTATGTGAAGGAAAGTGTTTTAAATCGACTAAAAATACCTTTATAGGCTATATCTTAGAGCAGTATTGGTTTCGCTGCTTGTAGTTGAATCGACTATGCACTAAATATGCAAGATTTCTATTACTTAAATCTTGTTTCCTTTACGGCACCATTTAGAGGCTTTGTAGCTATTTTCTAACCCTTCTATACATAGAGTTACCTTAATTCCTATTTAATGAGTTAGATCGCGTCAAATACCTGCTAAATTGAAAGTTGATACATTACCATGATCCATTCGGCCTATGTCGATTTACTTCAATGTAGTATGGACAAGTCTAGAGAGGCATGGGGTAGGCGATCGCTCCAAACCGATGCTATTTAATACGGTGAAAAGGGCGGATAAAATTTTATCCACCCTTTTCACCGTATTAAATAAGCCTTTAAAGTCATTTTTATTGCTAATTTTTTTGTTTATTTAAAGTCTTCAAAGTATTGTTTTTCAGATTTTAATAATTATTATATGTAGTATTTGTATGACCATGTGCTATATTGTGCAAAATCGCCTTTATAGTCAGTAAATAGTCTTCTTTTTTTACCATTTAATCCAAAGGAAAGATGAAAGAAGGGATACTCATAGCATTATAAGCTCTTAGAAAATGTAATCATTTTCCTCGTTTATAGTACTTTTAACTATCATGTGTGTTATTCTCAATCGGTTATATTAGGACAGTAATTCATTGTCCTACCGATTTCGATATCATGACTGTTACTTATGCTGTACGGAATTTATCGGTATATAAAACTATCGTATCGATTGAAGTTGGGTGCTGTAGATACGATTTTCTTATCTATTTTTTTTATATATAGGCCTTATTTTCAGTGTTATTATGTGGTTTATGTATATGGATGGTTGGTGTTTAAAATAAGGATATTTGGACATGACAATTAATCTGCGAACATGTTTGCAATCTTAATCTTTAGCCGGATTATTAAGTTTTATTCGGATGGATATGCATTTTAGTCAATAGAATTTTTCCGTTAATAAGCTCATCATTGAATTGGCCAACGGTCGTTTTTTGAAGCATTTCCGAAAGGTTATTGCGTATGGTCTTGAACTCGTGGTGTAGGGGGCAAGGATACTGTTCGGAACAAAATTCAAGCCCCATGCCGCAGCCGACAAACAGGCTTTCACCGTCGATGGCTTTAACGACTTCAGACAGTGGCGTAGACATATCTCCCTGGTCGAGGTAGAATCCACCACCAGGCCCTTTCATGGAGCGAATAATACCCGCTCTGCTTAGATTCTGTAATATCTTACCTAGAAAAGCTTCGGGAGAATGAATGTTTTCAGCTATTTCTTTTATGCCCACACGCTTATTCTCTTGCGAGCTTTGAGCGATAAAGAAAACTGCCCGTATTCCATATTCACAAGTTTTAGAAAAAATGCCCATAATCTTCTTGCTTTTTTTGCAAATGTACAAAATCAAAAATAGCCATCCGCTAATGATTAAAAATTAGAGATGACTATTTAAGGGACGGTGTACAGCTGTTAATTTAGTTGCAAAGATGCCGGGCCAAATTCCTCGAAATGTATGTTGTTAATATCAACACCTTGAGTGGTTAAATATTGAACGTGTTTTTTAATAAAGCCAGCTGGGCCACAAAGGTAATAGTTTGCTTTCTGTGGAAGATGAGCGGCGTCTATCTTAGCCAGATCGACCCAGCGTTAGCCAACGCCGTCTGTTGTCTCGCATTTTTTTGATTTCCCATATTGAAAATATGTCTAAGTTCAGGATTATGCGTGAACATACGTTTGTAGAAATGACTGGTAAGTGCTACACCATGTTCTTTTAAAACAGGAACAGTGCTCTTTACTAATTCTTTTTGTTCTTCAGTAATCATGATAAAATATTTAAATAGCTTTTTATCTTTTATTTTTTATTAAAAAAATAAAAGCGAACCTCGTTTATGAGGGATTTTGAAAACCTTGATATGATTCATTTGCAAATGACTATCGGCACAAAAATATAAATTTAATAATAAAAGATAAAAATATCTTTTATTTCATTTTGAATGTTGAGCTAGCAACCAGTCAAAGAGTTTAGTTCGATTCGGATCGCTTTAGGCTATTCCCATGTTTTTAGGTTTTTCGGATAAAATGTCCATTCAGGAGTTTTTATCACGTCTTGATCTATATCATACCAGGGACTGAGTTTGCTATTGTTCCAATTGTTTAAAATTTGTATATCTTGAGCTGGCATGTAGCTTTGGGCGAGCAGCACAATTGTTTTCCCACTATTATCCTTGGCCAGATCAACAACAATAACTGCATGGCCAATAGGCGATCCTTTTTGAATGAAAGTGTCTCCAATTTTAACTTCTTGGGTAGTGTTTACATGATGAAGTTCGTCGTGTAGCGAAGCGGTATTAGCGTAGGCGAAGATGTACTCCAAGTACTTCCAATAGGTTAGGTAGGAGTAGTCTCCCTTTGCGTAGTTTGTATAGGCTCGGGGTTTGCCATCAGAGAGAAAGTTGAATTTTATATCCTTATAGCGCTTTTGTCCGTATAAATAATCCGCCCTGAGCCGCATGACTGCATCGGCACACTGATGTAAATCTCGTTTTCCTATGTCCAGTTTTACAACACTATTGTAGATATTTTGTCTACGTTTAATCTTTCCATTGTAATAATGTACCTCTTGATCGATAGGGTAAAGTGGAAGATTTTCAAGAAAATTCCCAAATGCATCAGCTTTGTATTGCAACCTTTTGAATCCTTCTGGTAATAAAAAGCGTGATTTGACCGTCATTCCATTGGGGTCAATAAATTGGTTTCCGTCAGTCCGTATAGTTTCCTTGGATGCTGAATCGATAGCTTGTGTTTTCGATGCAGTGATATTGGGCTGTCCACAACCAAGAAAAACCTGACAAGAGAACAAGGGAATGAGTATAGCTAGTGGCCTCATATTTCTACGTAGTGTATTGCAATCTAGCGAATATACTTAATTTTAAGCGGAAATGGAGGGAGGAGTGGAGCTTTAAAATTAAGAAATTTTTAAGCTATTGATTGGCCCTTTGGATCATTTTCTGATGTAGCTTAGCCGAAGTTAATAAGAATACGGTTATGTCAGAAAAACAGATTTTTCAGACGTCAAGCAAAAAGCGCTGGTACGCTTTTTCATGGATGAGCAGGGTATTGGTAATTGGTTTGATCATTGGTGTTATCGGTGTCGTTTATACATTGGGTAAGATCCAGATTCCTCCGTTTCCAACAATTAATACCAACACGCCGTTGACTGAAAAGTCTACTGCCAGATTAAAGAAATCAAAGCAATTCAAGGAATTTACCATTCTAAAATCCGAATTGGAGAAGATCAAACACGATCGTGATCTCAAGCATCTAAAACATATTGGCTCAAAAAGTAGGATCAATATGGGATTTTACGTCAGTTCCTGGTCAAACGAAGTCCGTGAGCAGTCCCTATCTGATTTACGGCGCAACATCGGTCATTTGGATATGGTCGCCATGGAGTCATTTTTTACAGTACCCAATCAGGATACGGTGGTAGATAAAGCGGATACTGCCGCGCTTAAGGTTATTCATCAGTATAAGCGTAAAGCTATCGCACAGATTTCAAATTTCAGTGGTAACGATTTTGATGGGAAGACTGTAAAGGCTATTTTGCGTAATCCGGATAAACAACAACGTCTTATAGACGACATCCTTCTTAAAGTGAAGCGCAATGGTTTTGCAGGAATAAATATCGACTTTGAGAATTTACAGTTGGATGACCACCAGCCATTAAATGATTTTATGGCACACATTTATACCGTGTTTCATACCGAGGGGCTGCTTGTGTCGCAGGATATTTCGCCCGAAAATGATGATTACGACCCGATTGCCTTGCAGAAATATAGTGATTACATTATCTTAATGGCCTATGATCAGCATTCTATTGAAAGTAATGCAGGCGCTATCTCCCATCAGGCATGGGTCGAAAAAAATCTCGATGAGCTCTGCAGTAAGGTCGATGCGAACAAGGTAATTTTGGCGCTGGCATGTTATGGCTATGATTGGCCTAAAGGTAGTGTTGGGCAGACATTGACTTATGATAATGCCGTCATTTTGGCGCATAATTACAATGCCAAGATTGCTTTTGATCCCGAATCGGCAAATCTAAGTTTTAATTATACCGACGGAGGAGGAATGTACCACGATGTTTACTTCACAGATGCAGCAACCTATTTTAATCTTATCCGTAAAGCAGATGACTGGGGATTAGCCGGTATTGCTCTTTGGCGTTTGGGTAGTGAAGATGCGCGTTTATGGTCTTTTATTTCAAGATCATTAAGTCAAGAAAGCTTAAAGAAAGATCCATTTGATTTTGGAAAGATACAACAAATCCTTGTTGGAGGAATTCAATATATTGGCGATGGGGAGATTTTGGATTTGGTGAATAGTCCCGCCCCCGGGGAAGCAAATTTCACTTATGACCCGTCGACGCTGATGGTAAAAGACCAGAAGTATGTAAAGACGCCAAGCAACTATGTGATCAAACGCTTTGGAGAAAGAGACAATACGGTGGTTCTTACATTTGATGATGGTCCAGATCCAACATATACACCGCAAGTATTGGATATTTTAAAAAAGGAACATGTACCTGGTGCTTTTTTCCTTGTTGGCGTGATGGCTGAGAAAAATATGGATTTGGTTCGTAGGGAATATCAGGAAGGACATGAAATTGGGAATCATACCTTTTTTCATCCTGATATGTCCACCATCGGGCCTAATAGGGTCAAGTTTGAACTAAATGCAACCCGAAAAATCATTGAATGCATAACCGGTCACAGTACAATACTTTTTCGCGCACCTTTTAATGCAGATGCCGAACCACAGACCGTTGCCGAAATTCTACCGGTAGCTCAGAGCAGGAAGGAAAACTACATCAATATTGGAGAATATATCGATCCGAACGACTGGTTGCCCGGCCGTACCGCAGATGAGATCTATAATGAAGTGGTCAAACAGCGCGATAACGGAAACATTATCCTATTGCACGATGCCGGAGGCAATCGAGAAGCGACTATTGCAGCCTTGCCACGGATTATTCATTATTTCAAATCTCATGGTTATAAATTTGCAACGATTGGAGATTTAATGGGCAAAAAGCGTGATGAACTGATGCCTCCAGTAAAAAATGCGTCTGATTCAGGTTTCAGCGGATCTTCCAACCGTTTGTTTTTAGGAACCTTGTTTTATGGTAATATTTTCCTTAATCTGGTCTTTTCCATTGCCATTGTGTTGGCAATTTTTAGAACAGTAATGATTGCTTATTTGGCAATCCGACAAAAGCGAAGGAGTAAAAAGGAACGATCCCAATTGATAGTTGATCCTCAGGAGAAGGTGAGCGTTATTATTCCTGCCTATAATGAAGAAATAACCGTACTGGCTACTATACAAAGTCTTTTGAATTTGGATTATCCAGATTATGAATTGGTTTTTGTGGATGACGGGTCGAACGACAAAACGTTTGAGCTGGTTAGTAAGGTGTATGGCGACCACCCTAAAGTGCGGCTGTTTACAAAACAAAATGGGGGCAAAGCTTCTGCGCTTAACTATGGTATCCAACAATCCCAAGCGCAGTTTGTGCTCTGCATCGATGCCGATACGCAACTAAAGACAGATGCATTAAAACAATTGATGAAGTATTTCAATAAGGACCAGGTTGCAGCTGTTGCCGGAAGTGTGAAGGTCGGTAATGTACATAATATTTTGACACATTGGCAATCGATCGAGTACATCACGTCACAGAATATGGATCGACGAGCCTTTGATCTGCTCAATATGATATCGGTAGTGCCCGGAGCAATTGGCGCCTTTCGTAAATCCGCTGTTTTGGAGGTGGGTGGATTTACAACCGACACCCTGGCGGAAGATTGTGATTTAACCATGCGTATATTAAAAGCCGGTTATATCGTTCGTAATGCATCAGAAGCAATCGCGTATACTGAAGCGCCAGATACGGTTGGTATGCTCTTTAAGCAAAGATTCCGCTGGAGTTTTGGTGTATTGCAAAGTTTTTGGAAGAATAAGCAGACCTTATTAAATCCTAGATACGGCTATTTTGGTATGGTTGGAATGCCCAATATTCTGATCTTTCAGATCATACTTCCGCTATTTGCGCCTTTGGCCGACATATTTATGTTGTTCTCCTTGGTGAGCGGTCTTTTCTCCCTAAGCGAGGTAAATGGTATCAGCTGGACAGGAATTGCAGGACTGTTTTCATTGCATACGGGGTTTGGTCAGGTGATGTTCTATTACTTCCTTTTTGTTGTCGTCGATATTTTTTTTGCGGCTATCGCGTTTAAGTTGGAAGGAGAAAAGCTCGTCAATTTAATTTATTTGTTTCCACAACGTTTTTTCTGGCGCCAACTGATGTACTTCGTTTTATTCAAGTCGGTCAGAAAAGCCATTAAAGGAGAATTAAATACATGGGGTACCTTGAAACGAACCGGAGGAGTGAAGCAGGTCACAGCAAGTGAATAGAAAGCACTCATTGACAACGAAAGCATTGGATCGGCATGACATACTGCATGAGCATCACTATCCTTTGCCAAAAAGTATACTGATATTTTTAATTGATCTCAGGATTAGTTACTTTCAATAAAAATAAGAAGAACGATGAAGATACTATCCGCTCAGCAAATGAGGAGCATTGATGGCGAAACTTTAAAGGATCAAGGTGTCAACAGCCTTGATCTTATGGAGCGTGCCGCAACCGTTGTTTTTGAGGAAGTTAAAAGATTTCATCCCCGGATGGAGTGTGAAACTTTTTACATTTTTTGCGGCAAAGGGAACAATGGTGGTGATGGCCTGGTGCTTGCTCGCTTATTGAATCAAGAGCAGGCATCGGTAAAGGTCTATCTCATCGATGTGGAGGAGTATTCCGCTGACAATCTTGCTAATCAAAAGCGTTTGTCCAACCAGTTAATCCAAAAGATCAATCCCGAAGAGCAGGTGGATATACCTTCTAATGCAATCGTACTGGATTGCCTGTTTGGTTACGGGTTAAATACAGTACTCACAGCAGAATGGAGCGGTATTATTTCTAGTATAAATGGATGCGGTGCAAAAATCTACTCAGTGGATATGCCTTCCGGGCTTCTCGCGGATAAAAATACACCGCTTGATGCTCTAGTTGTTAGGGCAGACTTTGTGTTTACTTTTCAGGCGCCCAAGCTCGCTCTGCTACTGCCAGAAAACCAATGGTATGTCAAAGATTTTAAGGTGTTGGATATCAATCTCAGTCGGCGGGCCATTGACGAAACAGAAACTAATCTCTTTTATGTTGACCAGCTCCTTGTCGCCTCTTTTTATCGAAAGCGACGGAAATTTGATCATAAAGGGACATTTGGTCATACGTTGATCATTGGCGGGAGTAAGGGTAAAATGGGAGCTGTGCAGCTTGCACTACAAGCAGCCCTTCGCGCTGGATGCGGTTTAGCGACAGCATATGTGCCCGCCTCTGGCAATACCATCTTACAGACTGCTGTACCCGAAGCAATGGTATTGACAGACCCTGAACAGGATTTTATTAGCCAAATCCCCAGCATCACGAGTTATCAGTCCATTGGCATCGGTATCGGTATGGGTACAACGCAATATACTAGTGATGCCTTAAAGGTATTTATTTCTAACGAAAGTAATACCCCGTTGGTATTAGATGCCGATGCATTGAATATTCTTGCTTGCGAACCTGATCTTTGGGCATTTGTACCGGCAGACAGTATATTGACTCCACATCCAAAAGAGCTTAGTCGAATATTGGGTCCTTGGAAGGATGATTTCGAAAAGATGGAAAAAGTAAAAGAGTTCGCCTTCAAACACCAATTTTATATACTGGTTAAAGGGGCCAATAGCATGATGGTTATGCCCGATGGGGCGCTCTATTTCAACAGTACAGGCAATGTAGGAATGGCGACAGGTGGCAGTGGCGATATACTGACAGGTATTATCACAGCGTTGCTTGGACAGGGGTATTCTTCCAAACAAGCTTTAATTATGGGAGTATATATCCATGGGCGTGCAGCAGATATTGCGGTAGAAAAGATTGGAGTCTATTCTTTGTTACCTTCCGACACGATCAATCATCTTTCCAATGCACTGATTGCGATAGAACAGGAGTATGATGGATTGGTACATTGAACAAGTTTTTGCTGCCCGAACTTGGAAACTGCGAAAAGAAGTCTTTTCTCCCGGGGGGAAGCTCGGTGAAGTAATGCTAGATGGCGATTTTGAAGCCACGCATTTTGCAGCCTACGATGGAAATGATGTCGTTGGTGTTCTCAGCCTGATCTCTTTCGGCGATAACTACATGATCCATTTTCTTGCCGTTGCCCCACATCTTAGAATGAAGGGGATAGGCACGGCATTATTGGGCTATGCTAGACGATTTATAAGAACATTTAATGGTAAAGTTATCCTAGCCGAAGCCCTCCTTGATCAACAGCACTTTTGGAAAAAGAACGGTTTTGTTGTGGGAAAGCAAAATGATACCACCGTTACCTATTCATTAGCGCTAAATTAATTTTATTCGCCAAGATGGGTAAATACAATAATAGGGTGGTCCCGATCCATCCAGCATGTGTGACTTTACTAACTTTCGTCGTAGTTGATTCGATCAGATTCAGTTATTGGACGAAGGATCCGGCAAGGGTTACCAGCCGCTATGACGTCTGATGGAATATCTTTAGTAACGACTGATCCAGAGCCAATCACCGAATTTCTTCCGATCCGTACGCCGGGATTGACAACAACATGCCCACCTATCCATACATTATCTTCGATAACGATTGGCAGCGCAAATTCCCAGCCTTGATTTCTTGCTTCAAAATGAATGGGGTGACCAGCAGTGAATAGGCTTACATTAGGTCCAAATAGTACGTTATCGCCGATAATAACTGGAGCACAGTCTAAAATAGTGCAATTATAATTGCTGTAAAAGTTTTCACCAATAGTAATATTATAGCCGTAGTCACAACGAAAGGGTGGCTCGAGAAAAAAACGGTGTCCTGTTGCGTTAAATAGTTTCTGAATAATCTGTTTTCTAAATTTAATTTGTTTAGGTTCCGAATCGTTAAATCGCTTAAGCTCTTCTTTGGCGTATTGCCTATCTTTAAATAACTGCCCATCCGAATCAAGGTAGGGAAGGCCGGCAATCATTTTCTCTTTTGGTGATTTCATTCAGTACTTTCTTTTAGGTGGTAAACATAGATAAATTGATGATTAAATACAATACTAATCTGACAACCGTTCATTGATGGGATTCACTCCCCATTCACGTTTTCTTTGAATTCCTACCGATGTGACAAAACAATTTTCATCTGAAAAGCATTTAGATAGTGTAGCACACGTATGCTACGGCCTAGTTCTGGGCTTTATCCAATAATTATTATTTCAATGAAGATCGCTTATATAAGTACCTATTTACCCAAAGAATGTGGTATTGCCACCTTTACGTCAGATTTGTTGCAGGCTATTGCGCTGCATAATCAGGAATTGACACAACATGTTTTTGCTGTTGCGGACAGGGATTATGTTTATCCCAGTGAAGTTGTTTTTAAAATAGACCAACATGCTCAGTTGTCGTATATTGAAGCGGCCAACTATATTAATGAAAACGGTTACGATTGTGTGCTATTGGAGCACGAGTACGGCATCTTCGGTGGTAATAGCGGGATGTATATCTTATCCTTGATTAATGCGCTGCATATTCCATTACTGGTTAATTTTCACACCATCCTTGAAAAGCCGAATGTCGATGAAAAAGCTATCCTTATTGAAATCGTTAAGCGGGCTTCTATTGTTACTGTCATGAGCAATTATGCGATAACATTACTCAAAAATATTTATAGGGTCAATACGACAAAAGTTGTATTAATACACCACGGAGTGCCGGAATTTACCTTGGATCATGAACTTGCAAAGTTTAAAAAAGGCCTTTCGGGGAAGAAGGTTCTGTTGACCTTTGGTTTTTTAGGACGAAATAAGGGCATTGAAATGGTGATTGAATCCCTACCCGAAGTTGTCAAAGATGAACCTGACCTCGTATACCTCATCGTTGGTAAAACACACCCGAATGTATTGGCGCATTCGGGGGAGGAATATCGGGAGTATCTCGGCAGTCTAGTGGAAGCCTACCATTTGGAGGAACATGTTCGATTTATTAATTCCTTCGTCAGTCAGACCGATCTTGTCGAGTATTTATGCGCTTGCGACGTCTATGTCACTCCTTATATTAACGAGGCGCAGATTACCAGTGGGACCTTATCGTATGCCATCGGAGCGGGAGCAGCGGTAGTGTCCACTCCTTATTGGCATGCAAAGGAATTGCTTGCCGATGGAAGGGGGGTACTGGTTGAATTTAAAAATTCCGCCAGAATGGCTGAAGTCCTTAAAAATCTGTTCTCAAATTTAGATTATCGCACCACATTACGAGACAACGCGGGTGCGTTTGGAAAAGAGTTAACCTGGAAAAATATAGGCCTTCGGTACACGCGGGTTTTGGAAAAAATCATTCCAACCTCCGACGGCCTCAAAGAAAATGTAGCCTTTACAAAAGATGAAATGCCCAAATTCAGCTGGAAGCATATTGATCGACTTACTAATCAAGTCGGTATCTTACAGCATGCAACGTATTCCCTGCCAAACTACAAAGAAGGCTACTGCATCGACGATAATGCCAGAGCACTTCTACTCACCTTATTGGCTCAAGATGATTTTGCAGATAAGAAGTTAGATCGTCGTATCTCCACTTACCTCAGTTATATCTATTATCATCAGCGCGAAGATGGACTATTTCATAATTTTATGGATTTCCAGCATAATTTTCTCGATGACGTCGGTTCGGAAGATTCCTTTGGGCGGACAATATGGGCCTTGGGCATACTTCTTCGTAAAACTGAATTGACAAGCTACTACCAATTGGGACGCGAATTATTTTTTAGAGCTGTGCCAAATTTCAGTCAGTTGCGCTCCATCCGTGCGATAGCATATACTGTATTGGGAATTGCAGAATATTTGAAGGACCAATCCAACGATGAAGTAATGATAGAGTTGATGCGGACGCTTATTGGTAAGTTGGTGTGGGAATATGACGCCAGTTCTGATGAACATTGGCAATGGTTTGAGCCTGTATTGACTTATGACAATGCGATATTGCCCTATGCGTTATTGGCTGCTAGTTCATTTTTAAACGATGATAAAATAAAACAGTTGGGACTATCTACACTCAAATTTCTCGAAAGCATAACCATACAAAACGGCGCCCTTTCATTGGTTGGAAATCAGGAATGGGCCAAGCAAGGCAAGCATATCAGTAAATTTGGCCAGCAGCCTCTTGATGTAACGGCTATGGTATTTATGTATCGCGAAGCATTTAAACTGACGAATAAGAAAATCTATTTCAATCGAATGATTGCCTCGTTTCGCTGGTTTTTGGGAGAGAATGATCTTCGTCTTGGACTTTATGATGAGGAAACCAAGGGTTGCTGCGATGGTTTGGAATCCTATGGCATCAATAGAAACCAAGGTGCTGAAAGCACCCTTTGTTTCTATTTAGCTTATGTTGAGGTATATCGTGCTTTTAAATATAGCGATCAGGGTTTAAGATAGCGAGTAGTAAATCTTCGAGTTTGATTGTTGCGTAAGTGGACTCATAATCAGACATCGCATAGGGTAAAATGAGGTGATCATTGTGCACAATCGCTCCGCAAGAATAAATGACGTTAGGTACATATCCTTCCCTTTCTTCATCATTGGGGGTCATCAAGGGGCTATGTAGGCGACCAATTTCAACATGGGGGTTATCCAGGTCCAAAAGGGAGGCCCCCAAAACATACTCACGCATTGGCCCTACGGCATGGGTAAGGATCAGCCAACCATACTGCGTTTCTATTGGTGACCCACAATTACCAATCTGCACAAATTCGTATGGATACTCGGGCTCTTGAATTCGGATAGCCGTTTCCTGCCATATATTAATATTGTTAGAGTAAGCAATATAATTGTTCTCGCCGTCAATGCGGCAGAGCATGGCATAGCGTCCGTTTATTTTTCTTGGAAATAATGCTGCACCCTTATTGGCGATTTCACCATAAATAGGCTTCACTTTAAAATGGTAAAAATCTTTTGTGGTCAATAGTTTAGGGAGAATGCTAAATCCATCATAGGCGGTGTAGGTTGCATAATAGACGCTCTCACCTTTCTCATCTTTGAACTGGACAAACCGGGCATCTTCAATGCCTCTCTTTTCGGTGTCAGCGAGTGGAAAGATTACGCGTTCTGAAATGGAGGTGTCCCATGAGAACGTCATTTCATAATGCGAGGAAGCGAGCCAGAGCGCCTGCTGTAAAAATGTTACATTTTCAAGGTTTTCCTCGCTATCCTGGCGCACTTCATCAATATACCGCTTCAGTTCCTCGTAAGTAAAGGTATCTGTTAGTTTTGCCTCCAGTTTAGACTTCACTTCAGTGGGCTCGGCATGTAGCTCATTCATCTTCTTTAAGAAAGATTCCTTATGATAACGATGATTTTTGACTTGAATAGGTTTATCCAATAAACTACCGACATAGTCAATATGAATATTATTGTTAACATCCAATGTGCCCGAGCGAAAAACGATAGAAGAAACATGGCCTTCACCAGTGGCCCTGAAACTTAAAATAATACGTTTTTCCCCTTTAAATAATTCTGTCTGGTCCGGATGTTCTATGATGGACGGATTAAATAAGGCCGCCGACTCTATCGAATACTCCATGGTAAAGTAAGAGCCAATCAGTAACTTGTCAATATGACTTAGTTTCTCTTTTGAAAAAGGAATCTTTGCCAATAAGTGGCTTACCCGATCAAAATTTCGTTCAAAGATATGAACAATGCTCCGATGTCTCTTGGTATAGCTTCGCAGGACCTGCCCAAAGACTTCTTTCCGCTGCGATTCGTTAAGGGATAAGATGCGTTTGATGACTTTGATTGTGCGATCATCTCCTAGAAAAAAGAAACGTGCTAGTACTCTTTTTTTATCTGGCTTAAAGTAAATATCTTTTCGTTCAACTTGTACTGGTTTATGCATAATATTATGTTCATGTTTACATCCTTATTAGAACGAATCGCGCCTGTCTTTTGTTTTTATTCCCAGTCAATAATCAAAGGATATCTGATAAAAATCGAGTAACTTTGGCTCAGGAAAATTTTAAGATATGATTGAAAATAGTTTAGATATGTTAGAGCCGAAAGCAATTTGGAGGAATTTCGCTGCTCTAAATGGGGTGCCAAGAGCTTCAAAAAAAGAAGCACGCGTGATTGCTTTTATGGTAGACTTTGGAAAATCACTGGGGTTAGCGACAAGCGTAGATGAGATTGGAAATGTGCTTATTAAAAAGCCCGCTACTGTGGGAATGGAAGATCGTAAAACGATTGTACTGCAGTCGCATTTAGATATGGTGCACCAAAAAAACAACGATACTATTTTTGACTTCGATACCGAAGGTATAAAGATGTATGTGGATGGTGATTGGGTAAGAGCAGAAGGCACCACTTTAGGTGCGGATAATGGTCTTGGCGTCGCGACAATCATGTCAATTTTGGAGTCATCTGCTATTGTGCACCCAGCTATTGAAGCCTTATTTACCGTTGATGAAGAGACCGGAATGACTGGAGCGTTAGGATTAAAAGGTGGCGTGCTCTCGGGCGAAATCCTGTTGAATCTGGATACCGAGAATGACACCGAGATTGATATTGGCTGTGCAGGAGGGATCGATGTAACAGCAACACAGTCGTATAGCGCAGAACCTTGTCCTTTTGACATGCTATCGTTCGAACTTACGGTGAAAGGACTGCATGGAGGACACTCGGGAATGGATATTCATAAAGGTTTCGCGAATGCAAATAAGGTGATGAACCGCTTGCTATATAAAGCTTATCAACAGTATGGGCTTCGTATTGCGTCGCTGTTGGGCGGAAGCCTGCGCAATGCCATTCCGAGAGAAAGCGTTGCCAAGGTGGTTGTCGTTAAGGATAAGGCAAGCAGCTTTGTTCAGAATCTGACTCAATTGGCGCAGGATATTAAATTGGAATTTGCCACAACGGAACCGGCTATGGAAATAGTGGTGAGGCAGACTGATGCTGCTTACGCAACCGTAGTTCCGGTAGAGGTCCAGGAAAATCTAATCAACAGTGTTTATGCGGCCCTGAATGGAGTATACCGTGTGAGTGCCGATTTTGAGAACCTGGTAGAAACCTCCAATAATATTGCTAAAGTTGAAGTCGGTGGCGAAAAGGTTTCCATCAAATGTTTAACGAGATCTTCGGTCGAAACATCTAAATTTGATTTAGCCCAATCTTTGCAGGCTGCATTCGAACTAGGTGGTTTTAAGGTGGATTTTTCGGGTAATTACCCCGGATGGGCCCCTAATCCGAATTCTGAAATTTTGGAAGTTCTAAAATCCATTTACACGGTACAACACGGTGAAGCGCCAGAAGTCGTGGCTTGTCACGCTGGACTCGAGTGCGGTATTTTGGGCACAAACTACCCTGGAATGGATATGATTTCTTTTGGCCCTACAATCTTAGGCGCACATTCGCCAGCAGAACGCGTCTCCATTTCTTCCGTGCAGAAGTTTTGGAGGTTTATTCTCGAAATTCTTAAAGAGATTCCTGAAAAACAAATTTAAATAACAGCATCTTTAGTCCTCGACAGATAGTCGATATAATACGGCAGTAGATCATGAAAAAAGAAAGGTATGGTGATAAACCATACCTTTCTGCTTTATACTAATTTATCTTTTTTATAGAAAAAATGAAAAAATATCCTTACTTTGAAACTGAAAAAACGATTTACTAGACCAAAATAATATGTAAACTCTCCATTCGAGAGAATCCTAATTATGATATAATGACTATAATCCTCATTGTAATCAGCATTTGTTTGCTCATCGTCTGCATCACTTATTTTAAGATCAATGCCTTTCTCGCTTTTTTGATTGTTTCGTTATTCAGTGGATTTTGTTTGGGTATTCCACCCGCAAAGCTAGTGGGCACTGTCGAAAAGGGAATAGCCGGAGTGATGGGTAGCCTGACTTTAATTCTTGTCCTGGGGGCTATGCTAGGGAAAATTATCGCTGAGAGTGGTGCTGCTGAGATTATTGCAGAAAAAATGGTACGACTGATGGGGGCACGGCACCTCCAGTGGGGACTGATGTTGACAGGCTTTGTTGTTGGAATACCGCTATTTTATGGGATTGGATTTGTCCTGTTAGTCCCCCTGATATTTTCGATTTCTTACCGGTATAAATTGCCTGCAGTATATATTGGGTTGCCGATGCTGGCAGCCTTGTCGGTCACCCATGGATTTATTCCCCCACATCCTTCACCAGTGGCTCTCGTAGCCTTGTTTCATGCAGATATGGGATTGACGCTTATTTATGGTCTCTTAATTGCTATACCGGCAATCGTTTTGGGCGGACCTGTATTTGGGAGAAGTCTGAAAAACATACGACCAATTCGAGAATCAATTTTCCGCGAAAAAGATCGCTCAAATACTGCAGAATACCTCCGTCCGACTGTAGGCGTAAGTTTGACTGTCGCTTTGCTGCCGGTATTACTTATTGTTCTATTTACATTGCTTCCTTATTGCTATCACATAAGCGACGAGACATTGGGGCAGGCATTAAAGTTTTTCGGTAACCCTACCGTTGTTATGTTGATCGCTATCGGTGTGGCCACTTATTTATTAGGATTAAAACTGAGGCGATCAATGGCCAGTGTGATGACAGTCTATGAGTCTGCCGTGAAAGATGTTGCCATGATTTTATTGATTATTGCGGGATCTGGAATCTTTAAACAGGTGATGGAGGACAGTGGGGTAAGCCTGTTGTTGGCAAACACATTGCAGCAGCTTCCTATTTCGCCATTACTGCTGGCCTGGCTCATTACGGCCGTCATCCGGGGCTGTGTTGGATCAGCTACTGTTGCGGCATTAACGGCCGCAGGTGTTTTACTGCCTATTGTTACTGCAGGAAAAGCGGATCCGAATCTTATGGTATTGGCTATAGGAGCCGGAAGTCTGATGTTTTCACATGTCAATGATGCTGGCTTCTGGTTATTTAAAGAATACTTTGGCCTAAGCCTCAAAGATACGCTATACTCGTGGTCGGTGATGGAGGCGATTGTTTCCATCGTTGGGCTTTTAGCCCTTTTACTAGTACAATTAATTTTATATTAGCTATTATTTTAAATTTTAAAATCGTTAAAGATGTATAACGCAGATGAACAATTCGAAAAATTAGGTTTGACTTTACCTCCGGCGCCTGCACCAAAAGGCGTTTATAAACCATATGTTATCGATGGTAAATACCTGTATCTTTCTGGTCATGGTCCGGTGCAAGATGACGCCACGTTGATTATCGGTCGAATTGGAAGTGACATCAGTCCAGAGGAGGGCAAACTTGCCGCAAGACAAGTTGGTCTAACAATGTTGTCGACCATAAAAACTAATCTGGGATCATTGAACAAAATTAAACGGGTTATCAAAGTATTGGGTATGGTCAATTGCACCTCCGATTTTCTCTATCATCCCGGGGTCATTAATGGCTGTAGTGAACTATTTGCTGCAGTTTGGGGAGAAGAGAATGGTATTGGAACACGTAGTGCTGTTGGTTTTGGCTCTTTGCCCGATAATATTCCAGTCGAAATAGAAGCCTTATTTGAATTATACTAACCCGCTTCATATGGAAACTTGGTGTCATATAGATAATCTTGATCGGGTCGATTCGCCAGCTTTGCTTGTTTACCCCGACCGTATTGTAAAGAACATCGAAAGCGCTTTACATAGGGTGCATGGGCAGGCTGACCGGTTGCGGCCGCATATTAAAACAAACAAGTGCCGGGAGGTATGCCAGCTTATGGTAGATAAAGGGATTACGAAATTTAAGTGTGCAACAATTGCAGAAGCAGAGCTGTTAGGTGCGATCGGAGCCAAAGATGTTTTGCTGGCGTACCAGCCTGTAGGGCCTAAAATCGATCGTTTTCTCAATTTAATAGCAGCGTTCCCCGATACTCATTTTGCCTGTCTTGTGGATCATGTCGATGCTGCGCAGGATATTTCAAAGCGGAGTCTTTCGAAAGAATTATGCAGCGATGTTTATCTAGACGTCAATGTGGGCATGGGACGAACTGGCGTTTCGTTAGAGAGAATTGAACGGCTGGTTATGGATATCCATCTCTTGGAAGGAATTAAGCTTATCGGCTTGCATGGTTATGATGGTCATATTCATGATAAAGACTATAAGTCTCGCCAAAAACAAAGTGAACGTTCTTATAGCATACTCGAAACCGCCTACCTTATGGCACAGGTGTCTACTTCGAAACCTTTAGCTAAAGTTATTGGTGGTTCACCAAGTTTCCCTTTTCACGCCGAGCGCACCGACGTAGAATGCAGTCCCGGAACGTTTGTGTTTTGGGATTTTGGCTATGCCGAAAATTATGTCGAGCAGGATTTTATACTCGCAGCAGTGCTTTTGACGCGTGTAGTTTCGATTGTTGATCACAATCACCTCTGTCTGGACTTGGGGTATAAATCAGTTGCATGTGAGTTGTCGCAACCCCGTGTCAAATTTTTCGATCCCCGTGTTGTACAAATAAAGATGCAAAGTGAAGAGCACTTGGTGGTCGAAGTTGCAAAAGCTTCCGAATTTAACATTGGCGATGCTCTTTATGCCGTACCACGGCATATCTGTCCTACCGTAGCTTGTTATGGTGACCTGCAAGTTGTTCACAAGGGGCAGGCAGATCAGGTTTGGACTGTTTACGCGCGAGATAAAAAGATAAATTATTGATATGTATGAATTTGAAATGCCATTCTTGGTAGACGCTCATTTGGATTTAAGCATGAATGCCATGGAGTGGAACCGGGATCTTCGACTTCCGATTACCGAACTTAATCGTCGGGAAGGAGGGATGAAAGACAAGCCAGATCGTGGTAGGGCAACAGTTACTTTTGATGAATTGCGTCGTGGTCATATTGGTTTGGTCGTTGCGACTCAAATTGCCCGTTTCGTGACACCTGAAAGTTCCTTGCCCGGTTGGTATTCCGCAGAACAGGCTTGGGCGCAGACCCAGGGGCAGCTCGCGTGGTATAGGGCAATGGAAGCTGACGGTCAGCTAAAAATGATTCGTACAAAGGCCGATTTGGACCAACATATGGTCCTATGGTCGGATGGTATTGATCATATGCATAAGCCGATTGGTTACCTGTTGAGTCTAGAAGGTGCAGATTCCATAGTGGATATCAGTAATCTGGAAACGGCATATAACTATGGTTTGCGAGCTATTGGGCCAGCACATTATGGGCCAGGTCGGTATGCTAATGGGACAGATGCATCTGGCAAGCTTAATGAGCAAGGCATCATGCTGTTACGCGAGATGGAGCGTCTAGGGATGATATTGGATGCGACCCACCTGAATGATGATGCTTTTTGGGACGCTGTCGAACGTTATCATGGCGCGATCTGGGCCAGCCATAATAATTGCCGCAAATTTGTGGACCACAATAGGCAGTTTAGTGATGAAATGATTAGAGCCCTCGTTGAGAAGCAAGCCGTCATTGGTGTGGCGCTAGATGCCTGGATGATGGTGCCTAACTGGATCCGAGGTATATCGGACCCTAAAACAAGCAATTGCTCCTTGGAAATCGTGGCCAACAATATTGACCATATTTGTCAATTGGCGGGAAATGTGAACCACGTGGGGGTGGGAAGTGATCTTGATGGAGCCTTTGGCCGGGAGCAATGCCCTTATGATCTAGAGACGATTGCCGATATCCAGAAAGTCTTTAGTATTCTCGGAAAACGAGGATATAGAAAAACCGATCTTGAAAAAATCGCCAGTAAGAATTGGCTTAATTTTATGCGAAATGTGCTGCCACAGTCTTAAAGATAGCGGTGTGGCAGCATTGGGCACTGATGAAATCAATGACTATGTCAGGTATTTAAGATGTTTTAAGTTTTTAGTTACGCCTTTACGAGCGACATCACTTAGAAGACCTTATTGTTGCTGGACTCGTTGTTGTGTTTAGTAGAAAAATCAACTTCTTCCAATACTAATGAACAGATGAATCCAGTATTACGTGTGCAATTGTCCCTGATGATGTTTTTGACCTATTTTGTCAAAGGGGCTTGGTTTGTAACTTTGGGAACATACCTTATTAATTCGCTCAATGCTTCCGGTATGGAGGTAGCAAATATTTTTGCGACGCAGTCGCTTGGAGCCGTATTTGCTCCTTTCTTTGTCGGTTTTGTCTCTGACAGATACTTTAATGCCGAACGCGTACTTTCGGTTTTACACCTGATTGGAGCGGTGCTGCTCTATGGAATGTCACAGGCACCAGATGCGACGCATTTTTATCCCTATGTATTTATTTACTTTATGGCATATATGTCGTCGCTGTCTTTATCTAATGGAATAGCATTCCGTCATATTGAAGATGCGAAGAAAGATTTTCCGGGATTGCGTGTTTGGGGAACGATTGGTTGGATCTGTTCGGGGCTTGTGATCAGTTATTTGTTTCGCTGGGACGCACCCGAATCGATAGCTGAAGGTGCCCTTCACAATACTTTTATTATGGGGACGATTTGTTCACTGCTATTGGCAGTCTTTAGTCTTGCATTACCAAATACGCCGCCACAAGCCAACATTAAGGGGGAAAAATTTGATTTTGGAAAGGCGATTGGTTTAGATGCGCTAAAGCTTTTAAAGCAGCGGAGTTTTCTAATTTTTTTTGTAACAGCCATTGTCATCTGTATTCCGATTTCGTTTTATTACCAAAATGCTAATCCTTTTTTGGTAAATGTTGGCATTCCCAATCCGACTGCAAAGATGGCCATGGGCCAATTTTCTGAGGCAATTTGTCTGTTGTTGATCCCATTTTTCTTTAGAAGACTTGGGTATAAAAATATGATTCTATTAGGAATCTCCGCCTGGGCGCTTCGATACTTGTTTTTTGCATTCGGTGACGGTCAAGAAAGAGCATTCTTACTTTTATTCGGTATTTTATTGCATGGAATCTGCTATGATTTTATGTTTGTTGTCGGCCAGATCTATACAGATAGAATTGCTGGTGAAAAATATAAGGCTTCTGCACAGGGACTTATCACCATTGCAATGTATGGTGTAGGGATGTTGATCGGTTTTTGGGTTGCTGGTGCTGTATCGGATTATCTCAAAGCGGCCTATTCGTCGCAATTTTGGGAATACCTTTGGTTTATTCCTGCCGGTATTTCTGGGTTTTGTCTTGTGTTATTTGCCGTTTTTTTTAAAGAAGATAAAGCAATAGTGGATCGGGTAGTCAGCTAAAGGATGCGTTCTGTCCGATCAAGACCATACTAGTCCGCATCCTTTAGCTAAATTCAGGGATATTTAAACTATTCGACAATACTTTCCAGTAACTGTTTTTCATGGAGTTCAAAATATTCACCTCTTTTCTCCATCAGTTCAGTGTGCGTACCTTGTTCAACAATTTCGCCTTGATCCATCACAAGAATATGATCTGCATTCTTGATCGTTGAGATGCGGTGCGCGATAAAAATACAAGTCTTGCCTTTCATAATGCGGCTGAGTGAACGGAGAATTGTTTCCTCTGTTTTTGTGTCCACGGCTGAAAGACAGTCGTCAAATATCAATACTTTGGGTTCTTTAATCAGGGCGCGAGCGATAGACACCCGTTGTTTTTGTCCTCCAGAGAGGGTGATACCACGTTCGCCAACAGCAGTTTCAAAACCATCTTCAAAGGCGATAATATTGTCGTATACAGCAGCATCCTTAGCGGCCTGCTCCACTTGTTCCTGTGTAAATTGATCCAGGCCAAAGCCTATGTTATTGGCAATGGTATCCGAAAATAAGAAAACATCTTGTGGGACAAATCCAATTTGTTGGCGCAAGCTTTTGAAATCAAAAGCTTTGATCTCCAGATTGTCGTAATTTATTTTTCCCTTATCGGTGTCATACATCCGGAGAAGTAAGTTGGCTAGGGTTGATTTTCCGGACCCTGTTTTTCCTATAATGGCGAGTGTTTTCCCGATCGGAATTTGAAAGGATATATTTTTAATGGCTTGAATGCCTGTTTCCGGATAAGTAAAGGAAATCTCCTCAACCCGGATTGCACCAGCTAATTCTTTGGTGCCTTTTCCATTTACAATTGGAGATTCCGTCTGAAGAAATTCATTGATGCGTTTTTGCGAGGCTGCGGCACGCTGCACCAGTGAAGTTACCCAAGCCAAGGACATCGCAGGGAAAGTTAATTGATTGACATAGATAATAAACTCCGCTATATTTCCAGCCGTTACAGTGCCTTTGGCAACTTCAATCCCACCAATGTAGATGGTAATTACCGTACTGAGCCCAATAAGCAAAAGAATAAGCGGAAAGAAAACAGCCTGCACTTTGACGAGGTCGAGAGCCGTATTACGATAGATGGTACTTTCCTTCTCAAATTCCTGCATTTTATTTTGTTCTCTGGTATAGGTCTTGATGACGCGGATACCGGCAAATGTTTCCTGCACGAAAGAAGAAAGGTTGGCCAATTGTTTCTGTATTTTTAAGCTACGCTTATTAATAATTTTGTTGACAAACAGAATAATGACCGACAATACTGGTATTGGAGCCAATGCATAGGTTGCCAACCGGCCATTTACGCTGTACATTGCATAAATAACCATGATAGAAAGGACAACAGTGTTAATCGCATACATGATTGCAGGTCCCAGGTAGTTACGTACCTGATTGACATCTTCGGTGGCACGGCTCATCAGATCCCCTGTATTATTCTTTCTAAAGAAACCAAAGTTTAAATCCTGATAGTGGTTATAGATCTCATTTTTGAGATCGTATTCAATATAACGTGACGTTAAGATGATCGTTTGCCGCATAAAGAATAAGAAAATACCCCGTAAAAGCGAAAGAAGGAGCACGACGAAACCAAAAAACAGGAGACTGGTGCCAAATACTTGGTAGATGAGTTCCTGTCTGTCGAAACCATCAAATAGACGGTACAGATAGATGTTTTCCTGTACCAAATCAAATGCTTCGCGGATTACCTTTGCGGGCAATACCCCGAAATAGTTGGAGATGATAACAAAAATAACCCCTGGAATCAGTTTCCAGCGATATTTATAAAAGTACTTATTTAAGTAGGCGAGATCCTTCATATTATGGATACAAAAGTAGAACTAATTCGTCAAAATGTTTTACGATTTAAGTGAATTTACTGTCATTCGGAAATCAAATGTTAAGTCTTGGATAAAAAAAGTTGTTAGGCACAACGAATAATTTTCCTACTTTTGCATCAAGTACCTTAAAAAATTAAAACAAATTAGAGTAGTACATTTTATGTCAACATCTCAAAATTCTATTTTTGAATTGATGAGCCAGTCTGGTCATCAAAACTTATTTTTCTGTAATGATGAATTAGTGGGCTTAAAAGCTATCGTTGCGATCCATGATACCACATTGGGACCTGCGATAGGAGGGGTTCGTATGTTACCATACGAAAGTACAGAAGAAGCTATTGAGGATGCTTTACGTTTATCCAAGGCCATTACCTATAAGTCTGCCATCACCGGATTGAATCTCGGTGGGGGAAGTGCTGTGATAATCGGTAATAGCCGTTTGGACAAATCTGAGGTTTTATTGCGCCGTTTGGGCCAGTTTATTGAAGGATTGAATGGTAATTTCATTGCTTCTTTGGACGTAGGCACTACCCAACGCGATCTAGAACATATTTATACGGAGACCGACCACGTTGCTGGTTTGCCAAAAGCAATTCATGGTAGTGGTGTTGGCGATCCTTCGATCTTTGCTGCACAAGGTGTTTATTTTGGGATCAAAGCTTGTTTGAAAGAACTCTATGGGTCGGAGAGTGTAGCGGGCAAAAAGGTCATAGTCCATGGCGTAGGTGGAGTCGGTGAGCGTTTGATTGCGATGTTGCGTGAAGAGAATGCACGCGTGTATGTCAGTGATATTACAGAGGAGAAAATGTTGAAAGTAGCGGCCAAGTACAAAGCCGAGCCAATTCCCTACGGTGAAGTATTTGATCACGATTTTGATGTATATGCTCCTTGTGCATTGGGCGGTACAGTAAATCCAGAATCAGCGCAAAAAATGCAATGCAAAATTATTGCTGGTTCGGCAAATAATCAATTGAAAGATGAATTGATCACCAGTTCAATTCTGCATGAGAGAGGTATATTATATGCTCCAGACTATTTGATTAACGCAGGGGCATTAATTGGCTGTTATTCAGAAATTCAAAACTATGGTGTAGACCACACTGAATTTGTGATTAAAAATATTTATAATGCGACAAGAGACGTATTGAAAAAATCAAAAGAAGAAAATATCTCAACTTTTGAAGCGGCCAATCGCATCGCGGAGAAGCGTATCCAAGATATTAAAAAAATCAAGCGATAGTCTTCATTCCCAAAATCGTTCTTACTTATTATTTTATAAAAAAAATCGTTCTTTAAATTACTATGTTAAACAGGAGACACCTGAGGGTAAAAGTAGTGCAAACGCTTTATGCGTACAGTCTTTCGGAAGACAAAGACATCAAAACATTTGAAAAAGCGCTATTAAAAAATGTGGATGAGGTCTATGAGATGTATATGTGGACACTGAATCTATTAGATGAAGTGTCAGATTACGTCTTAATAGATGCAGAGGGTAGGGCCAATAAATTCTTACCAACTGAAAAAGACTTGTCTTTAACGACCAAGTTAAGTACAAACACTTTTATTGAGTCATTGAGACAAAATCCACAATATGGAGAAGGTGTCAAAAAGTATAAGATTTCATGGAATTTTGATCCGGAGATCGTGCGTACCGTGTTTTTGCAATTAAAGGATTCTGAGGCTTATTTAGAATACTTACAACAAGAAGATCGCTCGATTGGTACGGAAAAAGATATTATCAAACATATCTTTAAAAAAATCATCTTGAAATCGCCGGTTATTGAGCAGGTTTTTGAAGAAAAATTCATCAACTGGCAGGTGGATAAAGAAGTGTTGCAAGCACTTATTGCGAAGACATTTAAGAATTTCAGTTCGGAAGATCCGCGTAGAAATAAACTTGCAGAAATTACACAAAATTGGAATGACGATAGCGATTATATCATTGCATTATTGGGTAAAACGATTCGCAATACAACTGAGTATCAAAAGCTTATCTCTGATAAAACAAAGAATTGGGAGTCAGATCGGATTGCTTTGATGGATACCTTATTGATGCGTATGGCGATATGCGAATTGATTAATTTTCCATCAATTCCCGTGAAAGTAACAATAAATGAGTATATTGAAATTTCTAAGGTATTCAGTACATTGAAAAGTAATACATTTATTAATGGTATCTTAGATAAAATATTGAACGATCTGAACCAGCAGGGAAGAATCCAAAAGGCAGGTCGTGGTTTAAGAGATTAACATCAATTCTGATAAATAATTTATACGAATGAAAAACTTTGGCAAATATTCGGTTTTGGCTTTGCTAGCAATGTTTTTCTTTTCTTGTGGAAATGCAAACAAGGGAAAAGAAGAAGGAGCGAGGATAGCAACTGACACCGCCGCTGCAGATAGCCTTTCTAAAGCTGCAGCACAATTGGGGAAAGTAGAATTTGAAGAATCTGCATTTGATTTCGGTCAGGTAAAGGAAGGTGCGCAGGTAAAACATACCTTTGTGCTTAAAAATACAGGTGATGCACCTGTTATTATCTCGAAAGTGACAGCTTCATGTGGATGTACGCAGCCTGAATTTTCAAAAAGCCCTATTTTGCCGGGGGGAACATCTGAGATCCATGTAACTTTCAACAGTGAAGGACAAGTTGGCAAACAACAGAAGATCATTACGATTCAATCGAATGCTTCAAACGGTTTGACAACCGTGCAGCTAAAAGGCGAAGTATTAGCAAAATAACACATTATTAAACGATATAATTACAAATGAACACAGTATTATTACAAGCAGCGGGTGGCAATTTGATGAGTTTTCTACCAATGGTTTTGATTATCGTGGTATTTTATTTCTTCATGATCAGACCGCAAATGAAGAAGCAAAAAGATCACAAAAAATATATTGAAGAACTTGGTGTAAACTCTAAAGTAGTAACGACAGCTGGTATTCACGGCCGTATTGTAGAAGTATCAGATACTACATTCTTGGTTGATGTAGGTTCGGGCGTTAGAATTCGTTTTGACAAATCAGCAATCGCGTTAGATGCTTCTAAAGCTGCTAACAACACAGAGAAGAGCGCTTCATAAGCTTTTTCGAGAGAGAAATGAAGGCCAGTTTTCTAAGAAAACTGGCTTTTTTTATTTTGGTTTATCAACGGAATGTCCATTTTTGTTAAAGCCCCCGCTGAATAAGAGAAAAATACGATATAAATTTTGTCGTTTTTAAAAGTGAAGTGAAGATTAGAACGCTGATTTTTATGCAAATTGATTAAGTTTGTATCATGGCGAATACAGTTCGAATAAATAAGATCCAACGGCGTAAGATAAATATCTTCATACGTTGTGTTGGAATTTCGTTGTTAGCTTGGCTATTATTTTCGATCTCCAACCAATATACTGTATCCGTCAAGGCGGCGATTGAATACGTTAATCTGCCCGAGAAGCGGGCGTTCCACCCGCAGCAGTCTGATACTGTAAAAGTTAAGTTGGAAATGACGGGATGGCAATTTTTATTTTCAAAAGCTGCTTTGGAAACACCTAAAGTTCAGGTCGACCTAAGCTCATTAAAAACCAAAGATTGGATCGTTTTTTCTAATCAGCTGGGATTTATTAATCGGCAATTTCCGCATGAACAGCGGGTCGTGTCGGTCAGTCCCGATACCTTGTTTTTTGATTTTTCGAAACAGACACAACGTAAAGTGCCTGTAAATCCCCTAGCTAATATTGCATTTAAACGTGGATACGGCTTTATCGCTGAAACCAAAGTTACACCAGCTTATGTGACCATCACCGGGCCTTATGAGGATGTTTCGGCAATTGAATACTGGGAAACCGATACCGTCCGCGGGAAAGACGTGGAGACCGATGTACGAACTGTTGCAAATCTTGCGAGAAACCAAAAAGGGAATATCAATGTTTATCCAACGTCTGTTGAGGTGCTGATGCCAGTAGGTGAATTGACCGAGAAAGTAATCGAATTACCTGTCAAGGTGGAAAATGGACAACGGTATAGTTCGGTCAGGCTTAGTCCAAGTAAAGTTGTTGTCACGGTATTGATGTCCGTAAAAGATTACAATAAGTATACTTCGCGCGATTTTGAGGCGGTGGTAGACCTTTCAGATTGGGAGAAGAATCAGGTACAGTACTTACCCATTTTATTGACCAAAGTTCCTGAATATTGTCAGATAATAAGCATTGTGCCCCAAAATGTAGACTTTTTTGTACGTAAATAACGATATTTTCATGAAGATTGGAATAACAGGCGGAATTGGATCAGGTAAAACATTTATCTGCAAGCTATTTAAAGCCATGGCAGTACCTGTTTATAACGCGGATGAGGAAGCTAAAAAACTGATGAATACCGATATTCGGATTAAAGAACGCTTAATCGCGGAATTTGGAGCGGAGACTTATCCGGACGGGAAGTTGGATCGGGCTTTCTTAGCCCAACGGATATTTTCGGACAGAACGAAGCTCGAACTTGTGAACGGAATTATACACCCTATCGTTATTCAGGAGGCGAAGGAATGGGCAGAACAACAAAAATCCCGTTATACACTCAAGGAGGCCGCCTTACTCTTTGAAAGCGGCTCTTATAAGGATCTTGATTATACTATTCTGGTTACCGCGCCTTTATCCGTACGTGTTCAACGTGTAATGGAGCGCGATAAGGTTACGGAAGGACAGGTCATGGAGCGAATTAATAAGCAACTCTCTGACGAAGAAAAGTTAAAGTTGGCCGACTTTGTCATCGTTAATGATGGCACCACACCATTATTGCCACAAGTGTGGAATCTACATCAAAAATTTTTAAAATAATAGTATGTCTATAATATTGCCTGACTTCTTTGTCAGAAAGCCAGAAGGTTATTACTGCCGTTACGGTGATTTTTTTATCGATGCCAGCAATCCAGTTATGCATAATGTCGTATCTCATGCCCATGGCGATCATGCGAGCTCAGGGCACGACTATGTGTATGCTACCCATGCGACAACTTTGTTTATGAGCCACCGTTATAAACAAAATCGCAAAGACTCCTATCAGGTTAAATTATATAACAGCCCTTTTAAACTCGGTGCCGTCGAGATTACGTTAATACCGGCAGGACATATCCTCGGGTCGGCACAGATTCTAATGGAATATATGGGCGTGCGATATTTGTATACAGGCGATTATAAATTACAGCCCGATGATACCTGTGAACCCATCGAAATGCATCATGCTGATGTATTGATTACTGAAAGTACCTTTGCAAATCCAGCTGTTATCCATCCTGACCCGGCCGAGGAAATCAAAAAATTGGATGGTCACGCCAGCAATATCTTATTGGGTACTTATGTACTGGGGAAGGCGCAGCGAGTTACTGATTTGATCAATAGATACTGTCCGGATAGAAAAGTACTTGTGCATAGTGGAATATTACCGTACCATAGACTGTATGATGCATATGGACTGAAGAAATTAAACTACGAGCCTTATAACAGGAAGGAAATGAAACAGGGCGAACAAAATAAAGTTTATCTGGTTCCCCCAATGACATTTAATAGTTACTTCAGAGCGACCAAAGTATTGCGGGCGTTCGCTTCGGGCTGGAAGCGCCTGCAGGCACAGAATGATATCGAACTCTATATTTCCGATCACGTGGACTGGAACGACATTCTCCAGTATATCAAAATGGTTGATCCTCGGGAAGTATGGACACTCCACGGTGATGGAACGGTTCTGAGAAGTTATTTCAATGATAAAATGATCGTCCGCGACGTCTTTCTGGCACAAGCATAAGTCTGTCAGTGTCGAAGATCTTCTGCAGGGTACACCCATGCCAAGAAAGTGGAGCAACTTATATCTTGGCGTCTCTATAACAGCGCCATACAACTGATTTCGATCGCTCATTTGAAAACTTCGCTGTATGACCAGCGAAGTTTCTATTTCATATTAACAATCTTGTCAACAACATAGACAGTATTTCCGCGCCAAGGAAGCACTCCATGATATTCTTTGTAACGTAGATCGAAATATTTGCCACTGTTTAGCTCCAATTGTTGAAAAACTGAATCGTCTTCAATAGAAAATTCAAATTGATTGCTGGCTATTCCTCCAGTTTTGATGCTTCCAAATCCTTCTTGGATGAGCTTGCCCTCATATGTCTTAAAAATATTACCCTTCCTTACAGCATAATTAAGATAGCCCGACTTGACACCCTCACCGAATACATAATAATATTTCCAGTAGGCATATGAGCCACCCCCGATGAGGATAAAGAGGATCAGGATGAGCAAAAATTTTTTTAATCCGGATTTCTTCTTTTGTTGTTCAGGTAAATTTTCCATTATGTATTTGAATTAAAATGGTTTGAAACAGTTTGTAAAACAATTAGAAATGTATTCTTTCGATACCTTATTGTGTAATTTCATCTAAAGATAAATAATGAACGGCATAAATGCTAGTGGTTTTTATTTAAAGTCAATGAAAAAGGTATTTTGGTGGATGCTAATTCTATTAGTTATTTTCTCCTTGGTGTGTGCTGTTATGCTAATTTTTGTAAATTTGTCTAATGGACTCAGCACGGGTATATCGCAAGATTATTCATTTGGATATGGACGCATTCTATGCATCTGTAGATCAGCGCGACTTCCCCGAATATCGGGGAAAGGCAATCGCTGTCGGCGGATCACCAGATGGGAGAGGGGTGGTTGCGACAGCAAGCTATGAAGCAAGAAAATTTGGTGTCAAATCTGCTATGAGCTCAAGAAAGGCTCTTCAACTGTGCCCTCATATTATCTTCACTTATCCCCGTTTTGATGTTTATCGCCAGGTTTCGTATCAGATCAGGGAGATTTTTCTACGGTATACGGACTTAATTGAACCACTTTCCCTGGATGAAGCATATTTAGATGTTACAGTGGATAAACAGGGAATCGGTTCGGCAATCGATATTGCAAAGGCGATTAAAGGAGCTATAAAGGACGAACTGAACTTAACGGTGTCCGCTGGTGTGTCTGTCAATAAATTTGTAGCGAAAATTGCTTCAGATATGGATAAACCCAATGGTTTGACATTTATTGGTCCTTCTAAAATTGTCAAGTTTATGGAGTCATTGCCCGTAGATAAATTTTTTGGCGTAGGGAAAGTCACTGCAAAGAAAATGCACGAACTGGGGCTGTTTACGGGGCTCGATTTAAAAAAACAGCGTGAAGATGATCTGGTCCGTTGGTTTGGAAAGACAGGTCATTTTTTTTACCGTATTGTCAGAGGTATCGATGACCGTCCAGTTGTTCCTAATCGCAGCAGTAAATCGATTGGTATTGAGGATACTTTTGAGGTGGATGTAGAAGCATTTGAAGAATTAAACAGCATTTTGCATCGACTCTGTAAACAGTTGTGGTTACGTATTGGGAAAAAGGAAGTTTCTGGACGAACGTTAACCTTGAAAGTTAAGTATGCGGATTTTGTGCAGCTGACACGTAGCACAACCATAGAAAGTAGTTTCGACTCCGAAGACAAAATTTACGCCACAGCGCATCGTCTGTTAAACAAGGTTGAGCTGCTAAACAAGGTGCGTCTGTTGGGGGTGTCAATATCCAACTTTGTAGAAGAAACTGATTTTCCAAAGGAAGGTATACAGCTAAACCTTTTTGACCATCATCCTTAGTCAATAATCCGCACTATTGTTCGACTTTTGATAAGCTAAAGAATAAACAGCATGTGAATTAAGCTTGTTACAGGCAAAATCATCGTTATTTGTCACAATTCTTTATCTTAGCCCAAATAATAATAAACATATCCAAAAAGTAATGAATACGGTATCAAGAGTACTCTTAGGTGCGTCTATCGTTTTTTTTGTGCACGAGACTGGTGTTGCGCAGAAGAAATTGGATTTTGCGCAGTCCTGGGGGCAAAAGCAATCTTTGACGGTCCGCACCAATCAGTATCCTGGCTGGGCAGACGGAACAGCTTACCTGGAGAATGATGTAAACGATGGTCGTTTGTATCAGGTCGACGTTAAATCAGGCAACAGAAGTATTTATACAATTCCTGCTAAAGAAGGAACGGTTGTCTACATCGATAACAACGATATCTTCCTAAAAAGCAGTGATGGAGCCGTAAAGAAGCTTACCAATTCGCCTGACATTGCCGAACAAAACCCCACGTTGTCACCAGATGGTAAATATGTGGCTTTCACGCGCAAAAGTAATTTATACAGCGTGGATGTGGTGTCCGGAGAAGAGATGCAATATACACATGATGGTACTGACGTCATTTACAATGGTTGGTCATCTTGGGTGTATTACGAGGAGATTCTTGGGCGTCCGACAAAGTACAAAGCTTTTTGGTGGTCTCCAGATAGTCGTAAGATAGCATTTATGCGGTTCGATGATACAAAGGTTCCGATGTTTCCTATTTATTCGTCGAAAGGTCAGCATGGTTATCTCGAGGAAACAAGATACCCTAAAGCGGGTGACCCGAATCCAGAAGTCAAAGTCGGTATAGTTCATCTTGCTGGGGGCAAAGTTACATGGGCTGATTTTAACGAAAAAGACGATCAGTATTTCGGTCAGCCTTATTGGGCCTTTGATAGTAAAAATCTAATGGTACAGTGGATGAACCGGGATCAGAACAATTTAAAGTTTTATCAGGTCGATCCGAACTCTGGTTTAAAAAAAGAAATCTATGATGAGCGTCAGTCTTCATGGATCAATTTGGATCACGATGAGCGTATAACTTATCTTGCTGATAATAAATATTATATCTTAAAATCGGACAAGTCAGGTTGGGCCCACTATTACCTCTATAAATTGGACGGTACTTTGGTAAATCCCATTACCTCTGGTGAATGGCAGGTGACCGAATTGAAGCGGATCGATGAAAAAAACAAGGTGATCTATTTTACTGCACGTAAAGAAAACTCAGCGCGGTTTGATCTTTACCGTGTGGATTATTCGGGTAAAAATCTCAAACGTCTGACTTTTGGTGAGTACTCACACGATGTTAATGTATCGCCCAATGGCCAGTATTTTATTACTAAATATTCTAATGTAAGTACACCAGATAGATTTGCACTGTTGGATAATCGGGGTAAGGTCGTTAGGCAATTGACGGATAGCAAAGCAGCAGATTTTGCTTCCTATACGTACGGTAAAACCGAATATTTACATATTAAATCGGATGACGGATTGTTCAATCTTCCCCTGACAATAACTTATCCGACAGATTTTGATCAATCGAAAGTTTATCCGGTTGTTTTCAGTATCTACGGTGGACCGGATGCTGGGACAGTAAAAGATACCTGGAAAGGGACAAACAACCAGTATTGGGCTAATGAAGGAGTTATTCAAGTCTCCGCAGATCACCGTGCTTCGGGGCATTTTGGCAAAAAAGGTGTTGCCTATATGCACCGTAATCTTGGTCATTGGGAGATTATTGATTATTCAACCATCGTTAAATGGTTGAAATCACAACCATGGGTGGCTAAAAACAAGGTGCTTATCACAGGCCATAGCTATGGTGGATACATGACCTGTTTAGCGATGACAAAAGCCGCTGATGTTTTTGATTTCGGTATTGCAGGTGCGCCTGTAACGTCATGGGATCTCTATGATAGTCATTACACAGAACGATGGATGGATACACCGCAGGACAACCCGGATGGATATAAGGCCGGATCTGTATTGACTTATGCTAATCATTATAAAGGTGTGTTGCGTATTATGCATGGCGATATGGACGACAATGTACATCTTCAGAATACAATCCAGCTCGTCGATAAATTGACTGATCGAAATGTTCCTTTCGAATTGATGATTTATCCTGGAAGCCGGCATGGATTTGACCGATCGAAAAGCAAATATGATTTTAACGAACGTGCGCGTTTTTACTATCAATATTTACTGGAAAAGCCGCTTCCAAAAGAGTTTAAATAAGCCTAACTAAGGTGAAAATATAGCTTCCCCTGTCACTTCGATAGGGGATTTTTATTTTACGGAGTATTTTCATTTATTCACGCTGCCAAATATTCTCCATCGGGTTCTTCTTTATGTTAAATATGAGAAAAAAAGTGATTTTTCTGTGTGTGTAAATTGTTGAAAATTAAAAAATATGGCATCTTTGTAGAAGTTTATTCAAAGATAAAATGATTCAATTCCTAAAGGAAAGTACTTTTGCCGTTAATGAGGTTTTTAATAAGTCATTGGAGTTGCTGAAAAAGCATTATTTTTCGGTTGCCGGGCTTTGTTTTCTGTTATTTGTGACTTCTGGACTCTCCAATTATCTTGCAACATCGATTAGTGATTTCAATGTAGTGTTGAGTGGTTTTATGGCGTTTTTTTTCATGGTAATGTATTTCGGATTGAATATGACTTTGTTTAAGTATATTTTGAGTCTGATAGATGGAAATCATGATAAGAAACTGATTCAATGTATCCCAAGTTCAAAGGAACTCGTTTACTTTTTCGGAGCTATGCTCAGTATCATGGTGCTTTCAATAATGCTCTTACTGCTATTGGGGGCAGTTTCTTTACCCTTTCTTTATTTGTTTGAAAACGGTGAAAATCGTGTGGAGCTGATGAGCAATTTTACGATGTTTGTCGTTTTTGTGGCAGCCATATTGACCTTTCTCCTGATTATAAGAGTGGCATTTTATCCATTCTTCATTATTGATAAACACGCGGGTACTTTCAAATCTTTGCGTTTTAGTTTTGCACTGACAAAGGGTAACGTGTTTAAACTGTTGTTGATTTTGGCTGTGTTTGCTTTCTTTCAGTTGCTACAGATGTATTTTAATTTTTTAGAATATTACATAATTTTTATTATTTTGAACCTCGTGAGTTCTTTTTTGGTTGTACCTTTAGCTTGCATTGTCGTTTCGGTAGCTTATCGTTCAATGATGGCAGATTATCATGGTGGAGAGGATCCAAAGATTTTAAAAAATATATTTTAATTAATAGCAAAGGTTTTGAGTAAAAAAGGAATTGCCATTTTAGGGGCAACGGGAAGTATAGGCACACAAGCCTTGGATGTTATAAGAGCCTTTCCTAATCAATTTGAAGCAGTCGTTTTGACATGTGGTAGCAACGCATCATTGTTAATTCAGCAGGCTTTGGAGTTTAAGCCCAAAGCAGTTGTTGTAACGGATTCCCTTCAATATAGTTATGTTCAGGACGCCCTAAAAGGGCATAATATCGCTGTTCTTTTAGGTGAATTGGGGTTGGTTGAAGTGGTTCAATATGAAGATGTTGATGTTGTCTTGAATGCGATTGTTGGGTCTGCCGGATTAAAGCCTACTGTGAAAGCGATTCAATCCAAAAAGGATATCGCTTTGGCTAACAAGGAAACACTGGTTGTCGCTGGCGAGCTGATTATGGCTTTGGTGCATGAATATGGCGTTCGAATGCTGCCTGTGGATTCAGAGCATTCGGCAATTTTTCAGTGTTTGACCGGAGAGGAGCATAATCCGATAGAGAAAATCTACATTACCGCTTCTGGCGGGCCTTTTAGAGGTAAAAGTAGAGCAGAGCTTCAATGTGTTACCAAGGCTCAAGCATTGAAGCATCCCAATTGGTCTATGGGAGCCAAAATCACGATTGATTCCGCTTCTTTGATGAATAAAGGCTTAGAAGTCATTGAAGCAAAATGGCTTTTCAATCTGTCGATAGATCAAGTTGATGTCATTGTACATCCTCAATCCATTGTGCATTCCCTGGTTCAGTTTCAAGACGGTTCTATGAAAGCTCAAATGGGGGTACCTGATATGAAATTGCCGATCCAATATGCGTTGACATATCCAGGACGTTTCGAAAATAATTTTGAGCGTTTTAATTTCATGGACTATCCAACGCTCAGTTTCGAAAAAGCAGATATGGAAACCTTCAGAAATCTGGCTCTTGCTTATGAAAGTTTGCGGGCCGGTGGCAATAGAAGCTGCGTATTGAATGCCGCCAATGAAGTCGTTGTAGATGCGTTCTTGAAAGATCGAGTTGGTTTTCTGGAGATGAGTGATGTTATTGAACAGACATTGGATCAAGTACAATTTATTGCTACACCGACGTTGGATGATTATCTGGAAACCGATCGTGTAGCAAGATTAATAACAAAGGAAATAATCAAAGATTAAATTTAAAAAGCATACATGGGTGTTTTAATTATGGTCGGACAAGTGATTCTAGGCTTGTCAATTTTAATTGTTCTACATGAGTTAGGACATTTTTTAGCAGCGCGTGCATTTGGTATCAAGGTAGAAAAGTTTTATTTGTTCTTTGATGCTTGGGGAGTGAAATTGTTTAAATTCAATTATAAAGGATGTGAATATGGTATTGGCTGGTTACCATTAGGCGGTTATGTCAAAATTGCTGGGATGATCGATGAGTCGATGGATACAGAGCAATTGAAGGGTGAACCACAGCCTTGGGAATTTCGATCAAAACCAGCTTGGCAACGTTTGATTGTTATGTTGGGCGGTATTATTGTCAATATTGTGGTCGGTGTTGTTGTTTTTTGGATGCTGACTTTTAAAATGGGCAATACGGATATCAAAATGAACCAGCTTGTAAACGGTATTGTGCCGGGCTCTATTGGTGAATCTATTGGTTTGAAAGCCGGTGATAAGGTGGTCGCAATTGATGGTCACCGCGTAGAGAACTACTCGGAACTGATCAGTTCCAAAGTCTTGATGGGCGGAGTTACACTCGCCGTCGAACGTGGTGGTGTGACTGAAGATGTCAAAGTTCCAGCCGATTTATTAAATACACTTTCTGACAAAAAAGGAGAGAAGTTTATTGAACCACGTGTTAGAACAACAAGTGTTGCTGAAGTTGCTCCAGGATCGGTGGCTAGTAAAATGGGGTTTGTGAAAGGCGACAGCATTATCGCTGTAAATGGTACGCAGGTTCCCTTCTTTGACCAATTTAAGACACAAATAAAAGCGAATATAAATAAAACTGTTGCTATTAAAGTACTGCGTAATGGAGAGGAAGTTTCACTGCAAGGAAATGTTCCTGCTGATGCTATGCTGGGAATAGGCATTAACCGTGATTATTCCATCAAGTCTTTTACAACACAATATACTTTGACAGAGGCATTCCCAATTGGTGCAAAGAAGGCTTTTACAGTGATTACCGATAATGCCAAAGGATTTGGCAAAATTTTCAAAGGTGAAGTGCGTGCTGATAAAGCCTTATCGGGTCCCATTGGTATCGCAACTTTGTTTGGTACGGAGGTAGATTGGATCCGTTTTTGGTCTTTGGTAGGTATGTTATCGATGGCATTGGCATTTATGAACCTATTGCCTATTCCAGCGCTGGATGGTGGGCACGTATTATTCTTATTGATTGAAATGATACAAGGTAAGCCATTGAGCGAGAAATTCCTGGAAAAAGCGCAGATGGTTGGTTTCTTTATTCTTTTGGCTTTAATGGTCTTTATATTCGGAAATGATATTTTTAAGCTCTTTAAATAACTCAATCGATCGCCAGCCGATGCTGACGGCATGTATATCATAAAGTAAAGGGGGGCTAAATTCAAAGTCCCCTTTACTTTATGATATCGGTACGCTTACAGGAAAAGGCTTCGCGTTGTATAATTATCCGCTAGCTGCATTAGCCCCTCATATGTTTTCATTGAATGTATTACAGCCTTTAGGATGAAGATTTTTACAACAATAAATTCTCTATTTATATTGCATTTGAAAAACAATTTTTCTAAGTTTGGTCATGGATGGAAGAAATAGAGCAGATGTAAAGCCTGGTATGTTGGTGAATATCATCTTAAAAAAAGATCAACGTACTGGAAATCTTACAGAGGGGATTGTGAAGGACTTGTTGACCTCATCCTCTTATCATTCGAGAGGAATTAAAGTGAGATTGACGGACGGCCAAATAGGAAGAGTGGCCGAAATTATTGAAGATGACTTTTAGCAGGTGTTCTACTGATCTTCCGCTCTTTTTTATTTAATCTTTCCTCATACTATTTATACGGAAAGATCTGCTACCTATGGTGTTCTTTTTGAATAAATCACATGTAAAGATTGTTGAATTACTAATAGTAGATATTTTGACATAAAACTGCATAATGACATTATTATTACTAAATTTTTCTGTATTTTTTATTTTATTACATATTTATATAATATTGTTTTTATAATTACTAAATGACGGTTTTTTCAAATGGATATCAAAAGTAAATGTACGATTGTCTATGCTGATGATGCATTGATTCATCATATACTGATGCGCGCAATGACTCAATCTCATTTATTGAATTTGGTTTATTGTGCTTCTAATGGGATGGACTTAATTGACTACCTCCATGACAACGGACATGAACTTCCTCAGATATGTATACTGGATCTACATATGCCCGTGCTAAACGGAATAGAAACGGCAAAAATAATGAAAGAAAAGTTTCCCTCCGTCAGAATATTCGGTCTGACATCGAGCAGTGATGAAAATGAACGGATGAAAATGCGGGACGCTGGGGCAGAAGAGATTTTTTCAAAGGAGCAGATGCCTTTATTAATGAAACAACTTGCTTCTTGAATATAAAAAGCTACAAAAAAAAAAGCCTAACATCTGTTAGGCTTTTTCTTTGGTTTCTAAAGCATCCTTGAATTTTAGCAGTCTAATCCAGGACGGACATTTACTTAAGTCTTTTTTCCATAAGCTTACATGGATGAAGCTTGTGCTTAAGAAGCGTTTCACGTCGAAGACTTGCATGTCCTGCTGTATTTCCAGCTTATCAGGAAGGTCTTTGGATTTAAAATATTGTTGTAATTCCTCTGGAGTCATACGACAAAAGTAAAGTTTTAAATCTTTATCTCCAACCTCCGCCAAGTGCGCGGTAAAGATCTACAAATGCATCTAAATGCTGCTGTCTTAACTCCACAAGGTCAAGGTCACTGTTTAATGCATTGCTTTGCGCAGTAATGACCTCTAAATAAGTGGCATATCCGCTTTTGAAGAGTAGATTCGCATTTTTTACCGCAAGTTGCGCATTATCCACTCTTTCTTTTACCAGAGATAATTGTTCACGTTGTTTGTCTACTGTAACAACTGCATTAGAGACTTCGGCTACTGCCTCCACAACCTTTTGCTGCAACTGAATTTCAGCCTTATCTCGTTCCAATTTGGCTACTTCATATTGTGTTTTTAATGTTCTGTTTTTGAAAATAGGAGTGGTTAGATTTCCAGTTATTCCGCCGAGTAATGCTCCAGGAATATTGAACCAATTTTTTGGAAGCATGCTATTAACCCCTAATACGCCACCGATAGTTAAGGATGGATAACGCATGGCCTGTTGGATATTAACGTTGGCATTGGCAGCCATCAATTGGAGCTCAGATGATCGGATGTCAGGTCTATTGCGAAGAATCTCTAATGGAGAACCGAGGGAGATATCTTTGCTCTCGGCGAAGAGGTGCTCGTAAGAGGTGCCTCTATTGATATTGTCGGGCAATTTTCCGGTTAGTGTCTGAAGGGCATTTTCCTGAATGACAATTTCCTTTTCCAGTTCAGGTACAAGGGACGCAGCCAAGAGACGCTGCGATTGTGTTTGTTGGATCGCCAAAGCGGTGATTTCACCAGCTTCATATTGTAACCTGATCATGCGGAGCGTACTATCGTTTAATTGGACGTTACGTTTAGCGACTTCTATTTTAGCATCAAGCATCAGAAGATTGAAATAGCCTTTTGCTACCGAAGTTATAATGGAGGTCTGTACAGCGTTTTTTGCTTCCTCGGTATCCAAATATTCGGCCAATAGTTTCTCTTGTTTGCTTCCTATCTTCTTCCAGATATCTATTTCCCAGCTAAAGTTAATGTCTGAGCCAAACATTGACTGATAGACGAACATATTTTGAGGTGCTTTTTCACCTTTTTGATCATAGTATTTGGTCAGTGGGCCGCTGCCAAAATCCTGCGATCGCCAAGTCCGGTTTCCATTGGCAATGGTTGCATTTACACTCGGTAAGTAATTAGCCTTATTTTGCGCTAATAGCCGGTTTGAAATCTGCAGGTTGAGCAAGGCTGTCCTCATCTCAAAATTGTTTGATAATGCAGAATCAATTAATAACTTCAACGTCGGATCGTGGAAGAAAGATTTCCAATGAATTAGTCCCATACTGGAGGTGTCTCCGAAGAGGTCTAGTGTGTCGCCACGAAAATTTTCAGGAAGTTTTACTTTGGGCTGCACATAATCTTTTCCTACTTTACAGGCGTTCATCATTCCTAATAGGCCTATGATTATACCGATTCCCGAAATATATTTTTTTATGTTTTTCATTATTCTTCCTCTTGTTTAGCTAGTTTATCATGTAGTTTTTCATCCAAGCTTTTAAATACGACAAATAATACCGGGATGATGAAGATACCAAACGCTACGCCAAAGAGCATACCGCCGGCGGCGCTGAAACTGATGGAGTGATTGCCGATAGCTGATGGCCCTACCGTCCACATTAGTGGTACTAGACCGGCTACAAATGCCAAACTGGTCATCAAGATAGGCCTTAATCTAAGCTTGGATCCATTGATGGCTGCTTCGACGATACTCTTACCATTTTTACGCTCCTGGACGGCGAATTCTACAATCAGAATTGCGTTTTTGGCCAAAAGACCAATAAGCATGATGAGCCCTACCTGAACATAAATGTTGTTTTGGAGTCCCACCAGGTTGATGACAGCGAAGACGCCGATCAGTCCCACTGGTATTGACAATAGTACTGCCCACGGAAGGATATAGCTTTCATATTGAGCCGAAAGCAGGAAGTATACAAAAAGAATACTAAGTGCAAAAATCAGCGCGGTCTGTGAGCCAGATTGGCTCTCCTCGTAGCTCATGCCCGTCCATTCAAATCCATAATTCCCAGGAAGGTTGCTATCGGCCATTTTTTGGATAGCCTGCATAGCGTCATCTGTACTGTAACCGTCGGCAGTAGTGATATTCACAGCGATAGCGTTGTACAGATTATAACGGGTTATTGTTTCGGGTCCTACTGTCTTTTCTAAGGTCAGGAGTGTATTTATAGGAACCATTTCACCTTTGCTATTCCGTACAAAAATTGAATTGAAGGATTCGGGATCTTTACGGAAATCAAAATCCGATTGGACATAAACGCGATACTGGCGGCCAAATCGATTGAAATCACTCGCTTGTACGCGTGCAAAGTAAGATCTGATGGTGGACATTAGATCTTTGATATCGACCCCTAGGGATTTTGCTTTCACAGCATCAATATTGACTTCATACTGCGGGAAGTTGGATTTGAAGCTTGTGTAGGCGCTTCGTATCTCTGGTAAAGTATTGAGCTGGTTTATAAATGTGTCGGCGATAGTATTAAAGTCTCTGATATCGCCACCCATCCGATCCTGAAGAACCATTTCAATTCCGGCAAAGTCTCCAAAACCCTGCACAGTAGGGCGAGGGAATACCGTAAACGTGGCTTCATTAATTTGGGATAGATCTTTTCTGATGGTATCCATAAAGGCATTGATATTCTGGATATGCTCACGCTTAGCGTGGGGTTTTAGGGTAATGTAACCAGCGGCAAATGCCGGACTTGAACTGCCATCTAGGGCATTAAAACCTGAAACTGTCGTCATTCCATTGATATCCTCTCTTTTCTTTAAAATACTATCGGCACGATGAAGTACTTCCGTTGTCCGGCTCAATGACGCACCAGGAGGGAGGGCAATATTGTACGTGATAAAACCATCGTCCTCGGTCGGAATAAAACTTTTAGGGGTTTTGATCATAAAAAATGCGCCGAGTGCCGTAATCAAAATTAAACCTGTCCAGGCTATTTTCTTGTTCTTGATGAGAACTGTTACTACGGCAACATATCGTAGAGTAAGTCGATCAAAAGAGGTGTTGAACGCCTTGAAGAACCGGTTTTTAAACTGATTTATCTTGCTGGTTTTTTGATCGTTGTGATGTTGTGGCGTTTTAAGTAAGAGTGCACATAGTGCAGGGCTTAAAGTCAATGCATTGAGTGCTGAAATCAGAATTGCCGTTGCCAGTGTGTAAGCAAACTGTCGATAAAAGATTCCAGCCGGCCCTTCCATAAATCCAACGGGCAAAAATACGGCGGCCATGACCATAGTTATTGACAGAATGGCGCCTGTAATTTCGGACATCGTCGACAATGTCGCCGCTCGGGCTTTTAATCCTGTACTGTGCATTTTCTCGTGGATCGCCTCAACGACAACGATCGCATCATCCACCACAATTCCAATGGCTAATACCAAGGCAAACATGGTTAGGACATTCAGTGAAAATCCAAAAAGTTGCAGGAAAAAGAACGTTCCTACCAGCGATACCGGGATTGCAATGGCTGGAATTAAGGTAGACCTAAAATCTTGTAAGAAAATAAATACAATAACAAATACGAGGATAAAGGCTTCGAAAAGTGTGTGTTCGACTTGGTTGATCGATTCGTCGATCTGGTCCCTTACCGAGTACGTCACTTCGTAGTGTATGCCTTTTGGAAATGTTTTTGATTGTTCTTCGAGTACTTTTCTAACGGCAATATCAATATCATGAGCGTTAGAACCACTGGTCTGTGTTAGATTGAGGGTTAGGCCCGGATGTCCATTTACCTTATTATCGCTACTTAGATTGGTCGCTCCAAATTCTATTCTTGCGACATCCTTTAGATAGAGCACTGATCCATCTTCGTTGGTTTTAATCACAATATTTTGGAATTCCTCCGGTGTGGTGAAGCGCCCCTTATGGCGGATCACAGTCTCAAAAGCTTCGTCTGAAGTCTCTCCAAATTTACCAGGGGCGATCTCAAAGTTCTGATCTTTTATCGCGTCAGTGACATCCTGTGGAACCAAGTTGTAAAGGGCGAGCTTTTCGGGGTTTAACCAGAGTCTCATGGCATAATCCCTAGCCCCTAAGCGGGACACTTGAGCTACCCCATCTACACGCAGTAACGGCCGCATCAGGTTAATCTGTGCAAAGGCCTGTAGAAAAGTTTCGTCATAGGCGCTGTCTTGATGATCGGAGTATAAGTTGATGGTCATAATGACACCGGTTTGCCTTGGCATGACGGTGATACCCGCTTCATTTACTTCCGCGGGAATGGAGCTAATGGCTTTGGAAATCCGAGTCTGTACGTTAACGGAGGCAATGTCTGGATTGGTACCTGTCTTGAAATAAACAGAAACACTCCCAGACCCTGAGTTGGAAGCAGAGGATTTGATGTAAGTCATATCCTCTACACCATTGATGGCTTCTTCGATAGGTAATAAAACACTTTTTGCCACTGTTTCAGCATTCGCTCCAGGATAACTGAGTGAAACAAGCACACTGGGTGGTGCGATTTCTGGAAAGCGCGAGACAGGCAGCAATTTTAGGCCTACTAGACCTAAAATAACCAAGATAATGGAAACCACCGTGGCCAATACGGGCCTATTTATAAATGTTTTAAGCATATATATAGAATTTTAAACATGCTACTTTCAGTGCGCAGTATCACTGGCACAAGTAGCATGCAAAAATGATCAATAATTATTTCTGTAAAATTGGGGTTACAAGTGAACCGTCGGTCAATTTGTCAAAGCCGCTAGTAATAACACGGTCGTTTTCGTTTAAACCTGAATAGACGATATAGTTGTTTTTACTTTTGCCCGAAAGCTGTATATTTCGTTTCTGTGCCTTATTGTTTTGGTCCAATATATAGACAAAGGTTTTATCTTGCAATTCGTTTACAGCAATCTGAGGGATTTGAAGAACACCTTTCTTAATCTCAGCGATTTTAAGCGTACCGCTGCTTCCAGATCGGAGAATGTTATCATGATTTTGAAAGGTAGCGCGTAAGGAGATTGCTCCCGTGGTACGGTTGATTTGGCCATTGACCGCATCAACTATACCCTTTTTCGCATATTCTTCACCATCTGCGAGAACTAAAGTCACCTCGGGAAATACAAGTTTTTGATTCTGGTTGTATTTCTTACCTTCTAAGCTATCTTTTTTTGCCTGAGCTTTTGAAAAATACAGAAAATCAGATTCATTCATGGAAAAATAAACATACACTTCCTGAATATCGGAAAGATAGGTGAGGGGTTCTTTATCTCCCTTCGATACCAAATTCCCAATACGCTTTGGGATCCGGCCAATGTAACCGCTTACCGGTGCTGTGATAACGGTAAAATCCTTACTGATCTGAGCCGAGCGCACGGCCGCGATAGCTTGGTCGAGTGTTGCCTTGGCAACTTGATAATCTGACTTGGCAGAAGAAAGTCTGACGTCGGAAATAACATCATTTTGAACAAGCGGTTTCAATCGGTCTACTTCAAGTTGTGCATTTTTAAGTTTGGCTTTAGCGACCTGTTCTGTAGCGATCATGTTATTCAGGTTTTCCTGATAGGTGGAAGGATCAACTTTAAATAGCTTTTGACCTTTTTGTACAAAAGAACCTTCATCAACATAAATTTCCTGAAGTAATCCCTCTACCTGGGGGCGAACTTCTACATTAACCTTACCTTCGATTGTCCCCAAATAATCCTTGATGGTAATTGCATCTGATTTCTTTACGGTATAAACTGGTAAGGCGACGCTTTTTTCTTTGCTTTTATTTTCTTTTGAAGAACTTGAATAACAACTTACCTGAGTGGCTAAGGCTGAACAAATCAATAGAGATACGTTGAAAATAGATAATGTTTTTTTCTTCACAATGATTGATTAATTTTTACGATATATGTGTGTGTAATATGAATATTACAATATAAACGTCAAATAGTTTAATTATTGTGAAGATTAACATTTGTTAACATCTCCAATTGGAGTTAATAATTGTTCAATTATTAATCAATATTAATGATTAATAGTTTCAGGTACTTGATAATGAATTTTTTAGGGGAAGGAATACATCATATTTTCCCCCGTAGGAAAATATGATGTTATTGAGATGGAAACCTAAAATTTAAGGTGCTTTACGGTCAGCCCGTTATTAATAAGTTGTTTTAAGGCATCAATTCCTATGCTAATATGCGCTTCTACATATTTCGCCGTAACGGTTACGTCACTGACAGATGTTTTGACTCCTTCCGGAACCATTGGTTGATCCGAAACGAGCAGTAAAGCACCGGTAGGAATTTTGTTGGCAAAACCGACACTGAATATCGTTGCTGTTTCCATATCAACGCACATAGCACGGATTGATTTCAAATATTTTTTAAAGGCTTTATCATGTTCCCAAACTCTTCGATTGGTGGTGTATACCGTTCCTGTCCAGTAATCCCGTTGATGATCCCTTATTGTAGTTGATATAGCCTTTTGCATAGCGAAGGCAGGTAGGGAGGGCACTTCGGGTGGAAAATAATCATTCGATGTTCCTTCGCCACGGATAGCAGCAATGGGTAAAATCAATTCACCCACAGGAATCTTTTTCTTGATCCCACCGGTTTTACCCAGAAATAGTACTGCTTTTGGCGCAATGGCTGATAATAGATCCATAATGGTTGCGGCCATAGGGCTTCCCATACCGAAGTTGATGATGGTAATTCCGCCAGCGGTGACCGACTGCATTGGTTTATCTTCGCCATAGATGGGTGCATTATCATGCATTTCAGAAAACAGCTGTATATATTTTGAAAAGTTTGTCAAAAGGATGTATTCTCCAAACTCTTCTAAAGGTCTTCCTGTATACCTGGGAAGCCAATTGTTTACAATTTCTTCTTTACTTTTTAAACCTGGTGTTATCGGACTATTTACGGTACTTTTGGCACTTTTCTTTTTGGTCATAGTCATTAAATTTAGTTTCTCGAATCTCTTATATTCCTATAAACATTCCATTATGGGTATGTTGTTATTGTAATATAAGATTTTTAATTGTTTAAAAAAAAATCCCGTTCAGCTGAACGGGATTTTTTTAAGCGACTTTAAGCTTTTTCAAATCGGACTTCTCGAATTTTTTCTTCGCGTAGTCCAGGGTGATTTCCAAAGCTTTCTGTCCCGTCTGCTCTTTTGTTGATGGAATCTCAAACATCGCGTCCAACATAATGGCTTCACAGATACTGCGTAAACCCCTAGCTCCGAGTTTGAATTCATCCGCTTTATCGACAATAAAGGTATAAACATCAGGATCAAATTTTAGTTCGATACCTTCATATTCAAACAACTTCTTATATTGTTTGACCAATGCATTTTTAGGTTCAGTCAAGATACTCAGTAAAGTTTCTTTATCCAACGGATTTAGATAAGTCAATACTGGCAGACGCCCTATTAGCTCTGGAATCAAACCAAAGTTCTTTAAGTCTTGAGGAGTAATATATTTGTATAAGTTATTCAAATCGATTTCCTCTTCGTCTTCATTCATTTTATAACCTACAGTCTGTGTACGTAAACGGTTTGCAATTTTCTTTTGAATACCATCAAATGCACCGCCACAGATAAAGAGTATATTACTAGTATTTACCGCGATCATTTTTTGATCAGGGTGCTTACGGCCGCCCTGAGGTGGAACGTTAACCACTGTACCTTCGAGAATCTTCAACAAAGCCTGTTGAACACCTTCACCTGATACATCTCTCGTAATCGAAGGATTATCACTTTTACGTGCAATTTTATCTATTTCATCGATATAGATGATTCCGCGCTCTGCCGAAGCTACATCATAATCTGCTGCTTGAAGTAAGCGTGTCAAAATACTTTCTACATCCTCGCCAACATAACCTGCCTCTGTCAGTACAGTCGCATCTACAATACAGAATGGTACGTTTAATATCTTCGCAACTGTCTTTGCTAACAATGTCTTACCAGTACCTGTTTCTCCCACGATAATTAGATTCGATTTTTCGATCTCAATTTCGTCTTTATCCACTTTCTGATTTAACCGTTTATAGTGATTATAAACTGCTACCGAAATTACTTTTTTTGCATCATCCTGACCGATCACATATTGATCCAAGTGAGTTTTGATCTCAAAAGGTCGGATCAACTTTAAAGCAGTCTGTAATGTTTTGCTTTTTCGTTGTTTTAATTCTTCTGCTAAGATTTCGCCCGCCTGCTGGATGCATCTATCACAGATATGTGCACCGTTGCCCGCAATGAGCATCTGAGCCTCATTTTTGCTTATCCCACAAAACGAACAATGAATGTCTCTATCGTTATTCTTTGCCATTGTTATTTAATATTCTCCTTCTTAGGAAGTAAAATCTCATCAATCATACCGAATTCTTTCGCCTCATTGGCTTTCATCCAGTAATCGCGGTCAGAAGATTTTTCTACCCATTCGTAAGTTTGTCCAGAATGATCTGAAATAATGGTGTATAATTCTTCTTTCAATTTCATCATTTCACGTAAGTTGATTTCCATATCCGCTGCGACGCCCTGAGCACCACCAGATGGTTGATGAATCATTACGCGTGAATGACGTAACGCTGCACGTTTCCCTTTCGCACCAGCAACCAAAAGCACAGCTCCCATAGAAGCAGCAATACCTGTACAGATTGTTGCTACATCTGGAGTAATATATTGCATAGTATCATAAATCCCTAATCCAGCATATACACTCCCACCTGGAGAATTAATGTAGATTTGGATATCACGTTGTGCATCGGTAGACTGTAAAAACAAAAGTTGTGCCTGAATAATGTTGGCAACCTGATCATCAATACCGCTACCTAAAAATATGATGCGATCCATCATCAAACGTGAGAATACATCCATCTGTGCAACGTTCAATTGACGTTCTTCAACAATGTAAGGTGTAAGATTTGTAGGAATGCTTGTCTCTGTGCGAGCAATGAAGCTGTCAACGTGCTGACTTCCAATGCGGTGATGCTTTACTGCATATTTTCTGAATTCGTTTTTATCTATATTCATCTTTTTATTTTTTTCTGTTCTGTAGGACTAATATAAAACTATATTTTATAAATCAAATAAATTGAAAAGATGTTTTACATCTACTTTACATTTTTTTTATTAGCTCCACTCACCGCCAGGCGATAAGGTAAAGACTAGCTTATTTTTTATGTGTTTCATGCATAGCTCCTTAGCCAATTTCATTGTAGCTGGGGAGGTCTTCTAAAAATTCATAGGACTCAGTCTTAAAATTAATTTTACAATAGTAATGATTTATGCCATTGCTCACTACTAAGTAGGGGATGCGATGAACGGTGTTATAATTTGCGATTTGCTCAAATACTTGTTGGGTAATTTTTATGTGTGGTGCCTTAAATTCCGCCAAAACGACCTTATGTCCATTGCTGTTGTATATTAACAGATCACTTCGTTTCTGAAGGTTATTTAGTTTTAATCCGCCTTCGATATTCATCAGTGATTTTGGGTAATTTTTACTGATGGACAAATAGTTTATCCAATGCTGTCTAACCCACTCTTCGGGAGTTAACACCAGATCCTTTTTTCTGAGCTCATCAAAGATATAAATCGCATTGTTCTTTTTGGATATTTTAGCTTTAAACGGAGGCAAGTTCAGTGGAGTAGGTGAAAACATGAACAAATATACTAAAATTTCGGCAATACTTATAAATTGCCTCGGTCGGAAATATGCTGTTTTCTTTATGAACTTGCTGTCTCTAGGGGAAAGAAATAAATGTACCACCATAGTTCGGTCGCTGCATCTTCCCGGTTTTAAACCAGTCGTTTACCGCTACGCTAAGGAGTGAACAACGATATAAAAGCATAACTTTTTGAAGTTCCGGGTTGATTTGCCATTAAAATTGTAATTTTGCTTCTCATATATGCCCGTGGTTGAATATTTTGAAGACTTTATTGAAGATGCATAAGCGCACGTTAAGAGTTGTCGAAAATATATCTCAAATTTGCATGGGGCAGTACGAAAAGTGTTTATTGGGGCCGAAGAAAACAAAAAATATCGATAGTTTTTACATATGAACATACATCCGATCTTATCCGATATCAAAAACAGAGTTTTTAAACCCGTATATCTATTGCAGGGGGAGGAAAGCTATTTTATCGATACCATTGCTGATGCGCTTGAAGCGACGGTATTGACCGACGCACAAAAGGGGTTTGACCAATCCATTTTTTATGGAAAGGATGTTGATATGTCTACAATAGTCAATTCGGCTAAACGATATCCAATGATGAGCGATAATCAGGTTATCATTATTAAAGAGGCTCAAGAGTTAAAATGGAAGTCCGATACCGAAGAGTTGTTGACCAAGTACCTTGAGCATCTTACACCAACGACTATTCTTGTTTTTTGCTATAAACATGGCAAATTTGATAAGCGTAAAAAAATTTACAAAGTGTTCGAGAAAGCAGGATTAGTGATTGATGCTGCTAAACTGTATGATGATAAGGTAGCGCCGTGGATCGGATTCTACATGAAAGAGGCAGGTTGGCGTATTCATCCCCAGGCTAGTGTATTGATTGCTGATTATCTCGGTAATGATTTGTCCAAAATATCCAATGAACTGGATAAGCTTATGCTCAATGTTCCCAAAAATCAGGAAGTAAGTATGGATGACGTCGAACGTAATATTGGTATTTCCAAAGATTATAATGTATTTGAATTAAATACTGCATTAGCAAAACGGAATGTCTTAAAAGCGTATCAGATTGTCGACTATTTTGTGGCAAATCCCAAAAATAATCCTTTGGTTATGGTCATTGGTCAAGTGGCGACTTACTTTACTAAAATTCTAAAATATCATTATCTTATTGATAAGACCGCTGCTGCAAAAGAATTAGGTGTACATCCATTCTTTTTGAAAGAATATGAACTTGCGGCGAGAAATTACAATCGTAGAAAAACTTTCGACGTGCTCAATGTTCTAAAAGAGACTGATTTAAAATCGAAAGGTGTTCATGTTCCCAGTAATTTTAATAGCGCAGAGATTCTCAAAGAGATGATCTATCGGATACTCAATTAACTAGCCAAACGGAGTTTTAAACAAACAGACAAACTTGCTCAGCTATAAGACACCCCACAAGGTGTCTTTTTTTTACATAAATTTAATAATTAAACATTTGTTTAAATTAAACGTTTGTTTAACTTTGTCCCGCATTTAATAACAATGAGTTTGGTTTCGTTGCTTAAGATGCGAATGTATCTTTAAAAAGATAGGTGTTTATAATGGAATTTAACGAAAAACAGATTGATATTCTCCTTGCAGCAGAGCGTCTTTTTGCAACAAAAGGGTTTGATGGAACTTCCGTACGTGATATCGCTAATGAAGCTAATGTCAATGTGGCGATGATCAACTATTATTTTGGTTCTAAAGACAAGCTATTGGATACTTTCTTTGAATGGCGTGTTCCTGATTTCATGATCAACGTGGATGAACTTGCAGGTATTGATCATGCGTTGGATAAAATTGATGCGATGGTGGATCGATCAATTAAATCGATGAACTCACACCGAAAGCTATATCACATTATTACCATCGAAAGTTCACTAAAGCAGCGGATGCTTATATCGGAGGCTTTTAGGAAGCTCAAATTACACAATTTAGAAGTGATCTCTGCCGTCATCAATGATGGGGTTGCACAGGGGGTATTTAAGGCGGGGTATGATCCGATCTTGATTCATTCGATGATGATGGGAACTTTTATGAATTTCCAGATGAACCATAGCTTTTTACAGGATCAGTTGCATATCGATAATGATAAAGACTATGCACATTATATAGAAACAACGTTGACAGAATTTATACAGAAAACAATTAAAGCTTTATTGACATATGAAAAATAAGTTGGCCAATTTAAGTGCTTTATTGCTTTTAAGTCCTATAGGTTTATTCGCACAAGACAATAAACACATGACTTTGGAAGAGATAATTCACTTGGCCGCAAATCAAAGCGTGGAAGCGAAGTCTGCTGATACCAAGATATTTGGAAGGCAGCTCGAAGTCGAAACCGCCAAATCAAAGCAACTTCCAGACGCAAAATTGGGGGGACAATACATGGCCATGACTACTCCAAATGTGAATTTAAAGTTGGCATTGGGTGAGGGAGGGGCTGCGCCGGATATTGCCGCGAATCAATTGTGGTTAGGACAGGCTTCGGTAAGCCTGCCAATCTATACCGGCGGAAGGATTAAGGGAGGTATTGACATTGCAAAAGATATATTGAAAGCCGAAGAATACAACGCTGTAGCGAGTAAGGAACAATTGGCTATACGCGCAGTGAATCTTTATCTAAGCCTTTATAAGGCTCAGCAAACCAATTTGTTGATTGCAGAAAATATTAAGCAGTCTGAGCAGCGGGTTTCGGATTTTAAAGCGATGTTAGACAATGGATTGATCGCTCGTAATGACTTATTGAAAGCTGAGTTGCAGTTATCTAACTATCAGGTATCGCTTCAGGAAGCGCAGAAAAATATCAAGGTACTGAATTATCAATTGGCTAATTTCCTGAAGATTGATGAAGATACACAATTGGATCAGATTAATCTAGCGGATGTGAGGGGTGTTGATTTGGGCTTAAAAGCATCATTTGATGCTGCGAGAAGCACCCGTTCGGATGTGAAGTCCATGGAATCACAACGTCTGGTTGCTGAAGATCAGTTGAAAGTAACCAAAGCTGCTGCCATGCCAACTGTCTCTGCAACGGCAGGTTACAATGCTTTTGGCCTTCAAAAGGTGGTTACTGTAACTAATGCAGCGATGATAGGCGTGGGGGTATCGTATGATATAGGTTCGCTCTATAAGAACAAAAGGGAGGTTAATGTCGCCAAAAATCGCATTAAAGAAATCGATGAACATATTGAACTATTAAACGACAAGGTGAAAGTTCAGGTACAGCAGGCGAACGAAAACTACATGTTGGCACAAAAGCAGGATGTAGTGTATCATCAGGCGCTGGATCAGGCAGTTGAAAATTATCGTATTACCAAAGATAAGTATGATAACGGTATTGCAGATACAGATGATTTGTTGACGGCAGATGTACAGCAACTTCAAAGTAAAATAAACCTTGCGATCAGCAAAGCAAACACAATCGAAAAATACTATGACCTTCTATTGGCAAATGGGTCGTTAAATATTAAATAGCAATTAATCTAGACATGGAAAATACAATAGAAAACGCACCTGAGAAAAAAGGTACAAATAAAAAATTCACCATTGTTTTGGCTGCACTCGTTATTTTCGGTGGGGCTTACGGTGGTTATAAATACCTGCATGGTCAGGCGCACGAAACGACTGATGACGCACAAGTAGAAAAAAACATGAGTCCGATTATTCCGCGTGTTGGTGGATTCATTTCGAAAGTCTACGTAAAGGATAACGATTTGGTAAAAAAAGGCGATACCTTGTTTACCATTGAAAGCCAGGATTATCAGGTTCGCGTAGATGAGGCTTTAGCAGCACTTGCAGCGGCTCAAAGCAGTTTTGATGTTTCAAAGGCGGACGTGTCTGCATCTTCGGCAAATGTAGCCATATCTGATGCAACGATCCAATCTAATTTGGGTAGTATTGAAGCGGCTCGTATTCGTGCCAAGCAAGCGAATAATGATTACATCCGCTACCAAAACTTGTACAACAACCAATCGATTACGAAGCAACAATATGAACAAGCATTAACCGCTAAGCTAGAAGCTGACAAGCAGGTTGAAATTTTGCAACAACAACGTAATGCAAGTGCATCTCAACGCAATGCAATCGTTAGTAAAACAACAGTAGCTTCTAAACAAACGTCTGTTGCAGAGGCAAATATAAAGAGAGCGAATGCGCAGCTCGAAGCAGCTAAATTGAATCTCTCTTATACGGCGGTGCTCGCATCTGTAGATGGCCAGGTGTCCAATATCAAGGTGCAACCAGGCCAGATGGTCAATCCGGGACAATCGTTATTCTATATTGTAGATAATATTGAAACTTGGGTTGTAGCTAATTTTAAAGAGACGCAGCTGGAAAAAATGAAACCAGGCCAAAAGGTTGGAATTAAAGTGGATGCTTATCCTAATATCGAGTTTGAAGGCGAAGTAAACTCTTTTTCACCAGCTACTGGTTCACGATTCTCTTTATTGCCTCCAGATAATGCCACGGGTAACTTTGTGAAAACTGTGCAGCGTTTGCCGGTAAAAATTAAATTGACAAAAGACAATAAAGCAGAAAACGTGGCTTTGCTCAGACCGGGCATGAATGCTGACGTAGATGTGCATGTTCAATAATTATGGAAAATTTAAATCAACAAGATAGTCTGGTTGAATATGGTTTTCGACGCGTCGTAATCACTATTACAGCAGTGCTATGTGCTCTGCTGGAAATTGTGGACACCACGATTGTCAATGTAGCCCTTAACGATATGAAAGGTTCGTTGGGTGCTACTTTAACGGATGTAGCATGGGTGATAACGGCTTATGCAATTGCCAATGTCATTGTAATTCCGATGACCAGCTGGTTGTCCCAACAGTTTGGACGTAGAAATTATTTTGCTGCCTCTATTATCATATTCACCGTATCTTCATTTTTGTGCGGTAACGCAACCAATATGTGGGAACTCGTCGCTTTTCGCTTTATACAAGGGATGGGTGGGGGTGCCTTATTGGTTACAGCTCAAACAATTATTACGGAAAGTTATCCCAAAGAAAAACGTAGTATGGCTCAGGCGATCTACGGGATGGGGGTTATCGTTGGGCCTACTTTAGGGCCACCTCTGGGTGGTTATATTATCGATAATTTCTCTTGGCCGTACATATTTTATATTAATGTGCCACTTGGAATTATCGCTACATTGTTGACATTGTCTTTTGTCCGAAGTCCCAAATATAGCCAAAAACAGTCTGCCAAAGAAGTGGACTGGTTCGGCATGATTTTCTTGGTTATGTTTATCGGATCGCTCCAATTTGTATTGGAACATGGGCAACAGGATGACTGGTTTGACGACTCCTTAATTCTGGGCTTATCGATCTTATCGGCTTTTGGATTGTTATTCTTTATCTGGCGGGAATTGGTATATGATAAACCTATCGTCAACCTGCGCGTATTGAAAGATAAGAATTTGCAGGTTGGTGTAGTGATGAGTTTTATACTCGGTTTTGGGCTGTTCGGGTCTACTTTTATTATACCGATTTATACCCAGTCTATATTAGGATGGACAGCAACAGACGCTGGTTTGCTGTTGTTACCAAGTTCGATCATGACTGGTATTATGATGCCGTTTATTGGTAAGATGATTCAAAATGGTGTACCTCAAAAATACATGGTTGCAGTAGGACTCAGTATCTTTTTTGGCTTCTGTTTTTGGATGTACAGTTTAATGACGAATGACACGGGTTCGGAGCACATGTTTTGGCCACTAATTTTACGTGGAGTTGGATTGGGATTGTTGTTCGTGCCTGTTATGACGCTTTCTTTATCGACATTGCAAGGTAAATCAATCGGTGAAGGTGCTGCTTTTACAGGGATGATGCGTCAATTGGGTGGTTCGTTCGGAATTGCATTGATTACGACTTTTATCGCCCGGGATACCCAAAAACATCGTGTTGATCTAGTTGGTAATTTGGACCCTAGTAAGTTTGATGTGCAGCAGCGTGTACAGCAATTGCAAATGAGCTTTCAGGCGAAAGGTTTTGCACCAAATGAAGCTTTGGCCAAAGCGTATCAGATATTAGATCTAAACGTGATGAAGCAAGCTACTGTGTTGTCCTATATGGATGTATTTCTGTATTTAGGGGTTGTATTTTTGATTTGCGTTCCTTTTGTATTGATGATAAAACAAGGCAAAACGCAGATCGATATGTCTAGTGTGCATTAGTCCAAGATCGCTCAGATCCATTGGTTTTAAAGGGGTATCCTGTCCTAAACAGCACTTATCCACGTATTAAAAAGTCCTCAAAAAGTGTTTGAATTTTTTGAGGACTTTTTTGTATACTCCGCTTTTTGTTTAGTAGTGTCGGCGGTTGGCCTCGTCAATCTAAAAATTTGCAATTCAAAAACCTGATTTAAAATTGATTGTTTAATAAAAACCAGTTTAGGAGAACCCGTCTTTTTAGGAAGCAAAGGATAATTCCTTCTGAAATGTAATTCAGGTAGAGTTTTTATTTTAAAAATAGCAACTGCATGCATACAGAGAAACTTAATTTTTTGGCATTTATCATCCCACTATTTTTAATCTTGATGCTGTTGGAATATTGGTATAGCCTCAAAAAGCAGAAGTGTTTTTATTCTTTTGATGAATCCATCTCAAATCTCAATGTTGGTATCGTGGAGCGTATGTGTGATATGTTTTCCGTGAGTTTATTTTACTTTTTTTTCGTTTGGCTGTACCAAAACTTTGCGCTATTTCATATTGAAGCTAATCTTTGGACCTGGATTATTCTTTTTCTCTTTACAGATTTCCTTTGGTATTGGTATCATCGATACAGCCATGAGATAAACCTCCTGTGGGCAGCCCATGTTGTCCATCACCAAAGTGAAGATTATAACTTTACGGTAGCAGCCCGCATTACTATATTCCAGGCTGTCTTTCGTTCGCTATTTTGGGCTTTTATTCCTCTTTTGGGTTTTCCACCTTTTATGATGACCACTATTTTATTAGTTCATGGTGTATATCCATTTTTCTCCCACACGCAGACCGTTGGGAATTTGGGAATCTTGGAGCGGGTATTCGTCACGCCATCGCACCACCGCGTGCATCACAGCAGTAACGAAATTTATTTGGATAAGAATTATGGGGATATCCTAATTATTTGGGATAAGCTTTTTGGAACATTTATCTCGGAACAAAAGGAGCAGCCTTGTGTTTATGGTCTCACTAAGCCTATTCATCGATACACTTTTCTTTGGCAACATTTTCATTATCTATTTGAAATCGGCTTATCATTTCAGCGGGCAAAAGGATTTAAAAATAAGATGCGAACTATATTTGGTCGCCCTGATGACATACAGCCAGAAATTCGCGAAGAGCTAGAAGTACGGATATTTGCTGGAACTAAGTCGCAAGTTCACAAACGAGGCTTGAGCCGGTATATTTTTTTTCAGTCAATGTTGACGATGATCCTTCTTTTTTTCTTTTTGCTTTATGGGAATTATCAGCAAGTGATACAACTCGTTATCGGCGGCGGTTTTATTCTCTGCAGTGTCATTTGTATCGGTGGACTGCTAGAGCATGAACGATGGGTTTTTCCACTTGAAGTGCTGCGATTATTTCTATTTATGCTGTACATTGCCCTTACTTTTTATTCACCTTTGGGTGTTATATTAATGGGTTGTGGCGTTTTAGCACTATTGATTTTTTATACAAGGCTAGCCAGCCATTACAAGAAAGTTCTTTGTCTTGAAAGGTGCTGATACAATATACGTTGTTTTAAAATTTAGAAGTCGCACGCTTAATCATTTGTGGTTTTGTTGCATAAATCAAAAAATGATTGACAGTAGGATCTCGCCATAATATCCCATCCATATTGTGCTAAAGTATTTTGTTTAAATTGTTGGCTGAGTTTTTTATAATGAACTGGGTTGTCTAAAATAGCTTGGAGCTGTTCAATCCATGCTTTTTCGTCTTTGCTTGCTACAAGCAGACCATTGCAATGATGCGCAACAGCACTTGTGATTCCTTCCAATTCGGAGGCCACAACGATAGTTCCCGCGGTAGAAGCTTCTAGACAGACTAACCCAAAACCTTCCATATCACCCAACACTTCAATATTGGGCATCAAAAAGGCATGAGCGTTGGTCAAAAGATGCTTAAGTTGTTCGAAGGGCACTTTTCCAAGATGTTCAATTTTTTCGGGATATGATTTCAACAGTTTTCGGATCAAACGTTGATCGGTCGGAAAGCCTAAGAATAGCGTGATGAGGTGACTAATTCCACTAGGAAAGAGATCTAAGAGGTATTCCTTCCATCGAGGTCTGCGATCGAAAGGGCCGACCATTAGTAATTTGAAATCACCTTGAATAGCGGGGATCACATGCTGCATCAACCACGAAAAGCCCTTTCTTTTGACAGGTCGTCCTAATGTTATAAAGTAGGGTTTGCTTTCTATTTTTGTGCCATTGACTTGAGCAGAGATTTGTATAGGATCTACACCGTTGGGGATGACAATAATTTTGGCGGGGTTGATACCCCGTAATTTCGCAGCGTCGGCGGTAGCTTGGCTCACAGCAACAATCTGATCAAATGTGTTGAATCTTGGTATGACTTTGCGTTGAAAATAACGAAGGGGAAAGACTATATCCAATCCATGAATTGTAACAACACGCTTTAAATGGTTGTAGCCTTTGTGAAAAGAGGCTAGGGATGCAATTAATCCATCATTGAAGTGAATAATTTTGATGCTGGGATTATCCTTAATTTTAACTAAAATGCGACGATTTAGCTGAATGAAAAATTTTAAAAGTGGTTCGCTGTTATCGTAAACTAAAGTGTGTACTTTCAAATAAAGTGCTGTCGTGTTGATCAGTTCGAAACTCTGTTTTTCCATACCTCCAACATTTGGTGGATATTTATGACTGACAAATAGTATTTCTATTTCAGATGAAGACATGTGCGGGTTTCTTTTTGATGAATAGATAAAATATAAATCCGATGGCTACCCAGATGAGTTGTCGGCTGCGGCGTAATAAAGAAACGCTGAGCCAAATACTGGTCCCTGTAATGCCAACCATACTAAGTAGGAGCTTGTTGGCGATTTCTTCAATGCCAAGCTGCCCGGGAATGAAAGCGCCTATGCTTTTCAGGACGATGACACTCATATCCAGTATTAAACCATGTATGGGCTGCACATTGGTACCCAAAAATTTTAAAATATAATAGAATTCGAGACTGCCAACTGTCCAATGAAGTACAAAGAGTAAGTAAGAATACCAGAAAGTTTTATTTTGATTTCGATAAAAGTCTTTTACCGTCAAAAGTAGCGACAGAACTTGTGCTTTTGCTTTTCCGAGTACTGTTGCTGTTGAAGCCTTGTTTTCTGAAGGATTTTTTGTAACTATTAACCAGTAGAATATCAAAATCATCACTAATAGCAAAAGTATACAGATAATATAGAACAGGGGGCCAGCGTAAGATATAACATCATTTTTTAACGGAGATAGTATCAACCAGCAAATAGCGATCAAAAAAAGAGTCAATTGAGATAGTACAGCGGTAATTCGGGATATTGCTACTGAATTTAATCCCTCTTTTAAGGGGATGTTATAGCGGGTTGTCAAGTCGGCTTTCAATAGATCGCCACCAATAATACTTGTAGGGTTAAATAGCCCAACGGTTTCACCGATTTGGCGGATGGCAAAGAGTTCGATCAGATTGACCTTTTTTTTTGCGGCTCCCAAGCAAATCCACCAAGCTAAGGTTCCGAAAGAATAGGCTGCAAAAGTTGTAAAAAGAATTACGATGAAGTGATAACCCACGGATGACAGTTCTTTTTTTATTGCAGTTAAATTGCTTTGAGCTAAAAATATAGCAATAGAGGTTAAAACCAAAAATAGAAAGATGCCTTTGATTAGTTTACTTAGTTGTGTTAATTTGCCCATGCCAAATCTATTGTATGTGTTTTTTCTGCCATCAATTCAATGTCTTTGAAATAGCGAGCAGATAAACTATTCCAATCCAAGGACTCCACATACAAGAGACCTTCGGTAACGAGATTCTTTGTTAACCTAGCGTCAGACAAGATCTTTTTGAGGTAATGAACATAGGCCGTTGGATTTTCAGAATGGCACTTAAAACCATTTTTACCGTGCTGGATTAGCGAGGCCGAACCACCCCCGTCGGCGATAACACAAGGAAGTCCAGAGGCTAAGGCTTCGACAACAACATTACCATATGTTTCTGAAACGGAAGGAAAGACGAAAGCATCTGCTGAAGCATACAGAACCGCGAGTTCTTCATGATTTTTCTTTCCCAGAAAAATGGCTTGAGGCATCTGTTGCATCGCGATTGTTTTCGCTGTTCCCTCACCGACAACAATGAAGTTATAATCAAGATTTTGTGTCTGTATTTGTTGATAGATTTCAATAAGCGTTTTGATATTTTTTTCCCAGACAATACGACTGACAAAAAGGATTGTCGGTTTGTCATTCTGTGTGATATTCTGGATGTAGGCGATATTCTTTTTATGGGGAGTAAATAGGCCTGTGTCTATACCTCTTTGCCAGAGCTTTAGTCCTTCTGGTTGTAAACCGATTTGTCGCAACTCATTTAGAATGGATTTGGTTGGGACATAAACAATATCACATTTATTGTAAAAGTTGTTCATTGCTTTTTTTATCCATTTTTCCGTTGGTTTGACCAATGGTTGGACATTTTTAAAATAATAGGCAATGTATGAAATGAAGTGTGTATGGTAGATGGTAAGTACGGGGATACCCTTCCGTTTGGCGTAATTTAGGGCAAAGAAACCTAAGAGGGAAGGTGTTGCAATGTGGATTATTTCCGGAGCAAATTTATCTAAAGCGAGCTCAAGTTTCTTTTTGATAAGCTGTGGAATAGCTAGGCAATAATCGTCATTGACGGGTATTTTGAATGAAGGTACCTTGTACGATTGAAAATTTCTAAATTGTACCGGGCCACCACCATAAATAAAGAAGTAGTTGAATTTCAGCTGATCGATACGGTTGATCAGTTGAAACATTGTCCGTGATGCTCCGTCGAAATCCTCAACGAGTATTTCTGTAAAGAATGCTACCTTTCTCATGTTATTCTTATTAGGGGTTGTATAAAAATAGCTGAAAGCTTTAATGCATACTTTATGGCGGTATTAATCTTTTGTCATTATAGTGTTTATAAATTATTAGTTTTTAATGATTTGTGTATAATTATTAAAAGGAAAGTTAATTGTAAATGAGAACTAAGCTAATGTTGTTAGGGTAGATTTGTAAGGAACAAAATATTCTGCCCATGTTATTAAATCTATTGTTCGAAAGAAAAATCAGACCGAAGGATCTTCGAAAGATTCTCCTCTTGTTTATCTGTGCGTCTGCTGGTGTTATACTGGGTTTTAAGTTGAAACCTAAACATCAACCGAAGCTTAGTAGTTTGGTGTATGCGGACATGCCGGAAGCGGTTTACGGAAGGCTCAATTTGTTAACATACAACATCGCTGGTCTTCCTGAATTGATTTCCAGTGCTGTAGCCGAGCGTTCTTCAAGTATTAGGTCCATCGGAAAACGAATCAATGCATTTGACATAGTCAATGTACAAGAAGACTTTAATTATAACAAATTTCTTTACAGTGAAAATAAACACAGTTACCGCACAGCAAACATGGGTGGAGTACCTTTTGGAGATGGCCTAAGTACGCTTTCAAAATACCCTATTGTTGAATTTAAGCGCGTAGCTTGGGCCGATTGTAATGGTGCAGATTGTCTCACTCCTAAAGGTTTTTCTTATGCTCGAATTCAATTGGCCAAAGCAGTATTTATAGATGTTTATAATGTACATGCTACAGCTCAGGATGATCAGAATGCGACTGTTGCCCGGCAGAAGAATATTAATCAGTTGAAAACCTATATTAAAAAGTACTCGGCTGGAAGACCTCTTTTGATTATGGGTGACTTCAATGCACACTATGCAGACGAGCTGGATAACATCAGATCCTTTCAGCAGGACTTAGGTTTGGTAGATGCTTGGGTAAGCTTGCGGAATAAGGGTATTATTCCTCATCTTCAGGCTGATTTTGAAGCTAAATCAGCGCTCGAATTGACAGAAGATTGCGAAGGAATTGATAAGATTTATTACCGCAATGATCATCATCTACTCTTTGAGGCTAAGAATTATCAAGTTCAAAAAAGGCTTTTTCAGAACGAACGCGGGCAGGATCTATCTGATCATTGTGCTGTCTCCGTACAGTTGGGCTGGCGCGTGGTCAAATCTTCATTTCAGTAATTACAAACAGCACTTTCTCAAATCTTTTCTATCAATCGCGATTAGCACTGAGCCCTTCAGTGCTTTTTTATTGCCCATCAAAAAAGCCCCATAAAATAAATTATGGAGCCTTTATTAAATTGGGATAAATTATCTTATTTATACATTTCTGCACGTTGCGCTTTTACCACATCGCTATTGATGTATTCATCGTAAGTCATCAATTTGTCGATGATACCTTTTGGTGTCAATTCGATAATTCTATTTGCAACCGTTTCAGTCAATTCGTGGTCACGGGATGTGAACAACATTGACCCTTTAAAATCAGACATACCGTTGTTTAATGCGGTAATGGATTCCAAATCTAAGTGATTGGTCGGTTCATCGAAAATTAAGAAGTTGGCGCCCTGAAGCATCATGCGAGAGAACATACAACGCATTTTTTCTCCTCCAGAAAGTACAGATACTTTCTTCATAACTTCTTCACCGGAGAACAACATTTTCCCTAAAAATCCACGTATAAATTGCTCGTCTGCTTCTGGGTTAGTGGTATAGTTTCTGAGCCAGTCGACCAAATTTTCATTTTTACCTTCAAAGAATTCTGCATTTTCAATTGGCATATCGGCAGGAGTGATCGTAACACCCCACTTGAATTCACCGCCAAAATCGGTATCTCTACCCGTCAGGATATCGTAGAATGCGGTGGTAACCAGTGAATTTGGACCTAGCACAGCAATTTTATCACCTTTATTAATCATAAACGTGATATCTTTAAAGAATACCTCGCCATTGACTGTTTTGCTCAATCCCTCTACATGTAACGTTTGATCTCCCGGTTCACGATTCATGGTATTGAACATGATGGCAGGATACTTACGGTTAGACGGCTTAATCTCGTCGATATTGATCTTATCCAATGCTTTCTTACGAGAAGTAGCTTGTTTGGATTTAGAAGCATTTGCTGAAAACCGACGGATAAATTCCTGAAGTTCTTTCACTTTATCTTCCATTTTCTTGTTTTGATCAGAACGTTGCTTTAACGCCAATTGAGAAGATTCATACCAAAACGAGTAGTTACCCGTATAGATTGTCATCTTACCGAAATCGATATCCACTGTATGTGTACATACTGCATCCAAGAAGTGACGGTCGTGGGATACCACAAGAACAATGGCTTCATAACTTGCCAAGAAGTCCTCTAACCACGCGATGGTATTAATATCCAAATCATTGGTAGGCTCATCCAGAATCAAAATATCAGGTTTGCCAAATAATGCCTGCGCTAAGAGCACGCGGACTTTTTGGTTACCGTCGATTTCAGAAACCAACTTGTAGTGTAGTTCTTCTTTGATCCCCAAACTGCTCAATAAAGTTGCAGCATTGGATTCGGCATTCCAGCCATCCATTTCGGCAAAAAGACTTTCCAATTCGCCGGCACGTTCGCCGTCGGCATCGGAGAAATCCTCTTTCATGTAAATGGCATCTTTCTCTTTCATGATTTTGTAAAGCTCTTGGTTACCCATCATAACAGTTTCAAGAACAGTAAACTCATCGAAAGCATAGTGATCCTGGCTTAATACCGACATGCGTTCACCCGGGGTGAATGCCACTGAACCTGTCGAAGGATCAACCTCCCCGGAGATAATTTTTAGGAAAGTAGATTTACCTGCTCCATTAGCACCAATAATACCGTAACAGTTTCCAGGTGTGAATTTTAAATTGACATCTTCGAATAGTATACGTTTACCAAAACGAAGCGAGAGATTTGACACATTAATCATGCTGCAAAGATACGTTTAAATATTGTATTTTTAACTATTCAAGGGCATCAGTTATATGGAGAAATTTAAGATAATTCTATTACAAAAATCAGCTTTTTACAGCTCTTATGGAAAAATAGTCTCCGGTGAATTTTTTTTGACTGGAATACAATCATTGAAATGAAATGTGGAACGCAATATGCTGCGATGCGACTGAATGGATAAATTGCAAATTATAGTGCTCGTGGTTTAAATTGGCTTCTTTTTTGTGGACGAGAGCTGAAATGAAATCAATTATGAAAAGAAATAGAATAAAAAGTGTTTTTATCCTCGCTGTTGCATTTATCTTTCATACTCAAGGAGCCTCGGCTCAATTTGGAGGGTTATTAGACAAAGCGAGCAAAGCTGTTGCTTCAAAGGGAAGCAAGATGCTGGGGCTGGACAAGTTGCTGAAAGAACCGGAAGCTATCCGTACCAGTTTTGAAGATGTCGATAGGAAAGGGGAGCAAATGCCCGATTTTCAAAATACGGCAGTTTACAAACCGTTAGAAAATCTACAAAGAAATGGAAGTGATGGCTATATATTGGAAGCCGGACATTTTGAAATGACCAATAAGAGCTATTGTTTGAAAGCGGGTACCTATGCACCTTCAAAAGGTGATGGTTATATGTATGCGCCTACACTGGGCAAAAAGAGAGAGGTAGTCATTGCCATTTTAAAGAGTGCTGAAAAGCACCCGGAAGTAGCACAGTCGGACATACAGATGTTATTGTGGACAATTATTGCGAAGACTAAATTTATTGATTATTCGGGGTCGGTGAAAGAGACAGCCTTAAAGTTACTAACCGCTGAACAAATTTTGCATTTGGAAGGTGGGGCTCTCGGTGTGTTGCCATTTGATGTTGTCCAAAAAGCCAAAGACCAGATGCCTCCAGCGGTTCAGACCATCTTTGAAGCGGAAAATAATATTCGACAATTGGTATCTTCGGGAAATTACTCCTATGCAGACTTTGAACAATATGCAATAATGGCCGGTATGGCCGAACCTCGTGCGGATGTGCCAAGTGGAATTTGGACGCTTCATCCCGATGGTTATTATGTCCGTTATTTTCCAAGCGGGTATTCAATGACAAAAGTGCAGGTGTATGTCCCACAGGAATTAATTGCAAAGTTGAATGGGAAGAAACTCGTGTACGACGCAACGGACGATATTGCTTGTCCAGCGAATACTGGATCGCAGCGGTTAGCGCAAACCAATGAGCCAATTCGGCATTAAGGGCTTGGTAGGTATTGAAAGATCGGTAGGGGATTTGAGATACATGGGAGGAAATTTAATGAATAAGGGAGATCAAATGATCTCCCTTATTCATTAAATTTCCTCTTTTGCCTCCTGTACAATATATAAACAATGACAATAATAGCGATTATTGCTAAAATAATGTAATGGGAACCTGAATGTTGGGTTTTATCCTCTGTCGTCTGCGCATATGTAAAATTTGCTACGAAAAGAAGCACCATGAAAATCCACTTCTTGCACATAATAAACGGTTTATTAACTATAGTAGCAAGCTAAGTATTTTTTACAACAAAGTCAAATTAATTTGGTAAAATCACTGCGCTTTTTATAAATTTTAATAGATAACACAAACATCTTACCATGATATCTTTTTTATTTCAAGTGCTCGGCTCATTTATTGCTCATAAAATTTAGATAATTACTCGTTAACCCTTTAATAAGAATGTGCATTAATAGGGGGTATATTCCATAAATGGCCGTAAAATCGTATATTGTGAGCCTTTGTGAGCATTTTTTAGATATTCAATCATGTCAAAACTTATCAATTTAACTGTCTTTAGGGAATTCTTAAAATCCAGCTTTGCGGGCGGAATTATCCTTTTTTCTTGTGTTATTCTAGCTTTGATCGTAGCAAATACGCCATTGTATTCTAGTGTAATGAAATTTCTCAATCAGGAGGTAGGTTTTAATAGCGGGCAAATTCATTTAAAATATTCGTGGTTATTGTGGCTCAACGATGGTTTGATGGCTATTTTCTTTTTGTTGGTAGGACTCGAGATAAAGCGCGAAATTGTGGAAGGCGAACTCTCATCCCCTAGTAAGGCAATCCTGCCGATATTAGCTGCAATTGGCGGTGCGCTTCTGCCTGCTATTATTTATTTTGCATTGAACCAGGGCGCCTCGACTGTGCATGGTTGGGGTATCCCCATGGCAACAGACATTGCATTTGCTTTAGCCGTTATCACGCTTCTTGGAAATAAAGTTCCTGCCAGTCTTAAGATCTTTTTGGCTGCTTTGGCCATTGTTGATGACCTACTTGCTATATTGGTGATTGCGATCTTTTATAGCAATGGTATTCATGCGACCTATTTATTTATTGCTATAGGTATCTTTCTATTTTTGATTTTGTTGAATAAATTGGGTGTTAAGGCCATCTGGGCTTACCTAACTCCGGGACTGTTTATATGGTACTTTGTGCACCATTCTGGTATTCATGCTACAATAGCGGGCGTACTAGTAGCCATGACGTTGCCAACAACACCAGACGCGGAAGAATCTCCGCTGGAAAAACTGGAGCATCTGTTGGCCAAGCCTGTCAATTTCATTATCATTCCATTATTTGCTTTTGCAAATACACTGATTCCAATTCATGGCGAAATGATTGGTGGATTGACTTCAAAATTGGGTATTGGTATTATCCTTGGTCTAATCGCTGGTAAATCAATTGGAATATTCTTGATCTGTTTCATTGCTAAAAAACTGAAGATTGCACAATTACCTGAAGGAGCTGGCTGGAAGCAGATTTTTGGTGTAGGATTATTGGGTGGAATAGGTTTTACGATGTCCATCTTTATTTCCATACTTTCTTTTGATGATACCATATTAATTGAGGAAGCAAAGTTTGCCGTGCTGATCGCTTCTTTTTGCGCAGGCTTGCTCGGTTATACTGTTTTGAGTGTCGTGTCATCTGCAAACAAAAATCAAATTACCGATTAATTTCACCTACAAAAATAGTCCTATGTCTGGCTTACAATAATGGGCAGTACAATTGTTTTGTTCAACTTCATCCCTATTTATCCGCGTGGATTAGTCCCATGGCGACGTTGTTTGGAATAAGATAACGAGCTATAGGTATTAATTTTAGACTTTTATGAATTAGATTTAGTAATTTAGGGCACAACAATAAAAACAATACGTTGAGATTTGATGAATTTGGCTTTGTTCCAGCTTTGGGAGAAGGCTTAGAAAGTATGATGTTTGAGGAGGCTACGCCGATCCAAGAACAGACCATCCCGATTATTAAAGAGGGAAAAGATATGATTGCCTGCGCACAGACAGGTACAGGTAAAACAGCGGCTTATATGTTGCCGATCCTCGATGCGATAGCACGGGATTCAAGGGAATCCATTCTTGCTATTATCCTTGTTCCGACCCGGGAGCTTGCTATGCAAATCGATCAGCAAATTATGGGCATGTCTTATTATACAGGTGCAACATCCATAGCCATCTATGGTGGGGGCGACGGTATGGGCTACGAGCAGCAAAAGCGCGCTATACGAGAGGGGGTAAATATCATTGTAGCCACCCCAGGAAGGTTGATAAGCCATCTTACCTCCATGAAGATTGATCTCACTCATTTAAAGCACTTTGTGTTGGATGAAGCCGATAGCATGCTGGATATGGGATTTCAAGACGATATCTTACGTATTGTAAGTTATCTGCCGAAGAAAAAGCAGATGCTTTTGTTCTCAGCAACTATGCCAGTGAAAATCAGGTCCTTTGCCCGAAAAATCCTGCAAGATCCTGTGGAAGTCAATATTGCCATTTCCAAACCTTCGGAAGGAATAGATCAACGTGTATATCTTGTCTATGATCAACAAAAAATGGAGCTCCTGAAATCCATATTGAAGGATCCGAACTATGTATCGGTTATTATTTTTGCATCCCAAAAAACTACGGTCAAACTTCTTGCTCAGGAATTACAGAAGCAAGGAATTGATGCCGAGGGTTTCCATTCGGATCTCGAACAGTCAAAACGGGAAGATATCATGGGCAGATTCCGTTCTCGTCAAGTTCGGGTATTGGTAGGGACCGATGTGATTTCTCGTGGTATCGATGTTGTGGGGATCAGTTTGGTCGTTAATTATGATGTTCCACCAGACCCGGAAGACTATGTTCACCGTATCGGGCGTACCGCTCGGGCAGCGACCACGGGAACCGCTATTACTTTTGTCAATGAGAAAGATCAAAATCGTTTTGCTCAGATTGAGAATTTAATAGGCTACCCGATTGAACAGCTACCATTGCCGGATGGGTTCGAAGTGGGACCTACTTACAACCCTGGCAAAAAAAATCCGCAAAATAAGAAGAAGCGTTTCAGTAGGAATAAAAATAAAAATCATCAGAAAGCTAAAAAGGCTTAGTTTTAAACTATAAAGCACCCCATATCAGAAGAACATGGGGGCTTTATAATGAAATGTATATTTTTATTCTATCGTCCACACGGCTAATTCATATCCATCAGGATCCTGGAACTGAAATCTTTTTCCGCCCGGGAAACTAAAAATATCTTTTAATATCGTGCCGCCGGCACGGATAACCTGATCGCGCGTAACTTGCAGATCGTCTGCATAGATAACGACAAGAATGCTGCCGTTTACTGGGGCGCCGAGCGTAAAGCCACCGTCAACATATTTTCCTCCAAAAGATGTATATTCCGGTCCGTAATCTGTAAACTCCCAACCGAAGCTCTTCGTATAGAATGCTTTGGCACGTTCAAGGTCACTTGATACAAACTCAAGGTATTGGATCTGCTGGTTAACAAATTTGTTTTCAGTATCGGTATTGTTCATAACGGAAATATCTATTTAATGTAATGTATAATAAATTGTTCGATCTATTTTGACGGGTTGGGAATCAAAAGCCAAACCGTTTGATAAATATAAGGCTTTGCTGAAAATGATACGCATTTTTATTTTCAACATGTCTTCTTCACAATTCAATCTGTTCCTCCACCCAGTGCACGGTAAAGATCTATAGTCGCATTTAGCATTTCCCTTTTTACTGTAATCCATTCCAAATCATTTTGAAGGGCGTTGTTTTGCGCATTTATCACTTCCAGATAGTTTGCCATTCCACTTTTGTAAAGCAATGTTGCATCAGTAGTAGCTTTGCCAAGTGCATTTGATTTTGCATGGATGAGCTGAAGTCGCTGTTTTGTGTGTTTAATTTTCGCCAAGGCATCAGAAACTTCTGAAACAGCGACCATAACCGCCTGTTTAAACTGCAAAGCTATCTTCTCACGTTCGATAACCGATATTTCATAGTTTGTTTTTAAAGCACCTTTCTGAAAAATTGGCTGTGCAATATTCCCGGCTATTGTTTTTACGATCGAACCCGGTAGATCAAACCATTTATTAAATTGAATGGAGTTTATCCCAATGGAGGGTGTCAAACTGAGAGAAGGGTACATCGCAGCTTTGGCTAGCCCCATTCTGCTTGTGGCTGCAGCAACGGCGTATTCTGCAGCTCTGACGTCAGGTCTGCGGCTCAAGAGTTCGGCCGGTACTCCTGTGGCAAGTCCATCGCCAACAATGGTATCATCTAAACTTGCTGTACGTCGCATGCGCGCAGGGAAACTTCCGCAAAGAATGCTCAGTGCATTTTCTTCAACTTCCATATTTTGATAGGCTAGGGGAATTAACAATTCAGCAGTTTTCTTCTGTGCTTCTGCTTGCTCTACGGCAAGCGAACTGACCACTGATGAATTGTACTGCAGACGTATCATACGAAGCGTGCTATCGCTCAGTTGAACATTTTTTTGTGCAATCTTAAGCTGCTCATCCAAAGCGATTAGATTATAATAGGACTGGATGACCTGTACAATAATCCGAGTTCTCAAAGCCGATAAGTTTTCCTTTTGGCCAAAAAAGTTAGCCATGGATTCTTCTTTTTGCAATCTTGCCTTTCCCCAGATATCGGCTTCCCAAGAGATTCTGAGCATGGCGCTATAATCGTCCATATAGGGCGTTCCTATAAATTGATCGCTCAGCGAGCCATTTAAGGAGTTGCTCGATAACCAGGTTCTATTCGCTCCAATGCTTAAGTCAGCTGTCGGCAGTAACCCTTTCTTAGACTGTTTGTACGCGAGTGCTAGTTGTTGCATATTGAGAAGTGCAACATTGACGTCTGTATTGTTAGATAATGCTTTCTCAATGAGTGATGTCAACAAGGGATCCTTTACAAATTTGCTCCAGGATAGCTGTAGCGTATCAGACGTCAGGACAACCGCGCTATTTTTAAAATTTTCGGGCAGCACCATCTCTTGACGTGTGTATTTTTCCCCCACGCTGCATGAGGACAATAAAAGGGCGCTGGCTGCGAAAGTTGTTATATAGTTATGAAATTTTTTCATTTTAATCGTTTGTATTTTGTACTGTATTGTCCGTAAGCTTGTTACCCGAAACTTTTTCTTGCAAATATTGGAACACCAGGTACAGTAATGGTATGATGATTACCCCAAGGATAACACCGCTTAACATACCCATTGCTGCTCCTGTACTGATGGAATGGTTACCTGTAGCCGTTCCGCCGGTAGCAAACATCAAGGGTACCATACCCGCAATGAAAGCCAATGAAGTCATCAAGATTGGGCGTAGACGCGCTCTTGCGCCTTCCAAAGCCGAATCAATGAGTGAAGAGCCTGCTCTTCTCCGCTGTAAAGCAAATTCAACAATCAAAATGGCATTTTTCGCCAAAAGACCGATGAGCATGATCAAGCCGACCTGGACGTAAATATTGTTGTCCAGTCCAATAGCACGTGTTCCTAGGAAAGAGCCAATCATACCTGTTGGGATTGATAACAGGACTGCAAGGGGCAATAAATAACTTTCATACTGTGCTGATAGTAAGAAATATACAAATAGTAAGCTTAATGCTAGGATAAGTACGGTTTGATTGCCCGAAGACTTCTCTTCTAAGCTAAGTCCCGTCCATTCGTAGCTATAGTCTCCCGGTAACTTGGTCAATACATTTTTCTCCAATGTTTCCATGATCGCACCATTACTAATACCAGGCGTACTAACCACGTTTATCGTGAGTGAATTGTATAAATTATAACGGGTTACCGATTCAGGGCCATATACTTTACGAAGGGTAACCAAGGTATTCACGGGAACCATTTGGCCAAGATTATTTTTGACAAATATTTCGTTGAAGGCTTCTTTATCAGTTCGATAAATACCGTCTGCTTTTACTGCTATCCGATAGAATTTTCCGAAGCGGTTGAAATTCAATGATTGGTCGCCAGCAAAGTAAGTTTGAACGGACGAAAGCATTTCACTGACATCTACGCCAAGTTGGGCAGCTTTGTCTTCATCTACTTCTAATTCCATCTGTGGATAATCTGCTCTGAACATGGTATAGGCAAGCTGCACCCCTGGTTGTTTCATTATCTGCGCAATAACGGAGTCGGACATTGCTTTCAGCTCTACCGGCGATTTACCAGCTCTGTCCTGCAAAACGAGTTCCGCGCCATTCATCATACCATAACCATCAACAGGAGGGGAGCGAAAGGCCATTGCATTACCTTCTTTGACACTGGATAATTTTTGCGAGATCACTTGGTGAATCTGATCGATATCGTTCATTTCACCACGTTTCTTTTTATCTTTCAGGCGTATAAATCCTGTTGCATAGGCTGCGCTGGAGTTGTTGCCGATCATATTGAATCCAGTAATACTTGTATGGCTTTCAATAGAAGGGATATCGGCAAGTAGTTTTTCGATTTTTTCTACTGCTTTTGTAGTTCGATCAAGTCCCGTTCCTGGGGGCATTTCCAAACTGTATACAACAAAGTTATCATCCTCCATCGGTACAAAACTTTTGGAAGTGCTTGTCATGAGATATCCCGCAACGCCAATTGTAGCCAGGATCAAAAGTGCCGAAATCCATTTTTTCTTTGCCAGGAATTTTAATGAACCAACGTATCGGTTAGTCATGTTCTCGAAGCCAGCGTTAAACGCTTTGAAAAAACGTTGAGAAAATCCTGTTTTTGGGTTCTGCCCATCGTGATTTTCGGCGTGCGTATTTTTAAGCAATAACGCGCAGAGTGCTGGTGTTAAAGTCAAGGCATTGATCGCAGAGATCACAATGGCGATAACAAGGGTGTAGGCAAACTGTTTATAAAACATGCCCGATGAACCTGTCATAAATCCAATGGGAATAAAAACTGCACACATCACCAAGGTAATGGAGATGACAGCTCCTGTGATTTCACTCATGGCACTATGGGTAGCCTGCTTACCGGTTAAATTGGAAGTCTCCATCTTTCCATGTACTGCTTCGACAACGACAATTGCATCATCGACAACGATACCAATGGCGAGTACTAAGGCAAATAACGTCAATATATTGATGGTAAAGCCAAACACCAGCAGGAAGAAAAAAGTACCTACGATAGCTACGGGAACTGCGATTGCTGGAATAACAGTCGACCGTATATCCTGCAGGAACAAAAATACAACGAGGAAAACCAAAATGAAGGCTTCAATCAATGTCGAACGTACTTGTGCCGTACTTTCATCCAAGCGTTCTTTGGTACTGATCAATTTAAAAATCTTGATCCCAGGAGGGAAAGAGCGTTGTGCTATTTCAATCTGTTTATCGATCCCGATCTCAATTTCATTGGCGTTGGAGCCTGATGTCTGGAATATACCAATGGTAACGGTGTTGAGGCCGTTATTTTGCGAATTACCACTATAGCTTATTGATCCAAATTCAATACGTGCGACATCCTTTAAACGAACGATCTGGACGCCATTGTTTTTAACGATAATGTTTTCATACTGTTCCGGAAGGTTCTTTTTCCCTTTATAGCGTATGACATATTCAAGTGGTGCTTTTGATTCTTCCCCTAATTTTCCAGGTGCAGATTCCAAACTTTGTTTGGAAATTGCAGCAATAACCTCTTGTGGTACAAGTCCATAACCCGCCATTTTCTGCGGATTCAACCATACACGCATCGAATAGTCCTTGGAACCAAATACCATAGCCTGCCCGACCCCGGGTACGCGTTTGATTTGTGGGATCAGGTTGATGTTCACATAGTTCTGTAAAAATAGTTCATCATATTTTTTATTATCTTCTGTATAGATATTGAATATCATGATCATACTATTTTGTTGCTTGGAGGTCGTTAATCCCATTCGTACAACTTCTTGTGGTAAGATGGGAGTGGCCTGCTGTACCCTGTTTTGTACATTTACCGCTGCCTGATCTGGATTTACACCTGCTTTAAAGACAACACGTACCGAGAACGTACCGTCATTACTAGCTGTAGACGTAATGTATTCCATATCTTCCACACCATTGATTTGCTCTTCAAGCGGGGTAACTACCGATCTTAATACGGTTTCGCTATTTCCTCCCGGATAGCTTCCGGTAACCTGTACCGTCGGCGGAGCAATATCTGGGAATCGCGTTTGAGGTAGCCTAAACAGACCGATTACCCCTAGTATGACAAATATGATCGATATAACAGTCGCCAAAACTGGCCTGTCAATAAACTTTTTTAGCATTTTAGTTTGAATTTTATAAAGCTTTAAGTACCATTTTTTTTAAAAAGGGAATACTGAATTTGCTGTGCCGGGATTGTTCCAAGGCATACATAAAAAGAAATCTTCAGTGCTCCGTTCTCGTTATGGACGGCGAACCTTGTTACATGTTGGTTTTCTGAGATGGTTTAACCTGCATGCCATCGTTAAGCACGTCAATTCGGTTCATAACGATTTTTTCACCTGTCTTCAGACCAGATTTCAGTAAATAGGCATCGGCGGTATTTCCTGCAATTTCAATCTGCTTCATAGAAACTTTGTTCTTTTCGCCAATAACATAAACGAAGTAGCGGTCTTGAATATCTTTCACAGCGGCCATAGGAATCAATAATACGTTTTCATGCGTTTTTTTTAAGATTACTTTCGCCGATCCACCTGAACGTAGAATTTTTTCAGGATTGATGAAACTTGCTTTCAGTGCCATGCTTCCGGTTGTTCTGTCGATGTTGCCACTGGCTACCTCTACCTTTCCGGCGTGGTTGTAGCGTGTTCCGTCCGCGAGTAATAGTGTTGCTTGCTGATGAGAAGATTTTTTATTTTGATCTTTGATGAAGGCGATGAAGTCGGATTCACTTAATGAAAAATAGACATTTACAGTATTGATCTCTGATAACGTTGTCAATGGTGTCGCATCTGCTGCGGTAATTAAATTTCCGATCCGGTTGGGGATCCGGCCGATATAGCCGCTTACAGGTGCGTTGATCAGCGTAAACTTGGCATTTATCTGAGACGAACCCAGTGCAGCCTGTGCTTGCGCTACCTGTGCTTTTGCTGCGGCATAATTTGCCTCTGCAGTTTTTAATTGTAATTCAGTATACACTTTACCTTCGACAAGTGGTTTAATTTTTTCGATCTCCACTTTAGCGTTTTGTTCGGCTGATAAGGCCGCCTGATAGGCCGCTTTGCTGTTGTTTACCTGTTCGTTGTAGACATCAGCTTTAATTTTGAATAACGCTTGTCCTTTTGATACATAGTCACCTTCTTTGACATAAATTTGTTCCAGATACCCCGTTACCTGCGCTTTGATATCGACGTTAACAGTTCCCTCTAACGAGCCGGGGTACTTTTTTTCGGTTTCAGCCTGGGTCGGAGATAATGTCATAAAGTCAACAGTAACTGCTTGCTCTTGCGGTTGTTCCTGATTGCTTCCACAGGACGATAATAATGTTACTGCTGTAATAAGTGTAAGGAAATGTTTTAAAGTCATCGTTCTTTGTGCCATTTTATCATTGTATAATGAGGCAAAGAAAACAAAACTTCAAAGCCGCTAGGCATAGAAATAGACTGAGACGTTACAATTGCTTACTGAACCGTCAAAGTGATGATCTGAATTTTAAGACCTAAAGCTGTATAGCCTGCTTTTGCTGAAGATAATTACGCGATGGATTAATGTTTGCTCTTCTGCGTAAGGAAAGCTAATTTTTTCTTTCACGCAAAAGAAGGGGATAGGTCAGTTTTGACCATCAAGCAGATGCAGAAAAATAATAGTGTTTGATTGGTCTTAAGTGTATTTTATATCCGCTATCAATAGTCTAACCAATTTTTCAGGAGCTGCGCTTTTTCTCTGCTCACAAGAATTTCCACTTCGTCGTTATTTTTCATTTCTATTTTAAGTTTTCCGTTAAAGTGATTGTGCAATCTCTTGATGGCATCTATGTGCACGATGAATTGTCTATTGGCACGAAAAAATACTTTCGGATTTAATTGCTGTTCGAGTTCTTCCATGGTTTGCGGTACGATTTCGACCGTGCCGCATTTAAGCTGGGCATGGGTAAGTTTAAATTCTGAGTAGAAATATAATACATCTTCCACGAGGATGGTCTTAAAACCGTCTTTGAAAGGGATTAGAAAACGCAAGCGAAAATCTTTCGGATAGATAAAATCCAGTAAACCTTGAAGCGGTTGTTGGTTAATCAGCAGATCTTTCCGATGATCGAGTTTTTGGACGGCATTTTCCAGTTCTATTTTTTCGACAGGTTTGAGCAAGTAATCTATACTATTGAATTTAAAAGCCCTCACCGCATATTCGTCAAATGCAGTCGTAAATATGATTGGGCAGTCTATTTTTATGGTTTCTAAAATTTCAAAGCTTAAACCATCGGATAAGCGAATATCCATCATCACGAGATCCGGAAGCTCGTTACTATTAAACCAGTTGATGCTATCAGCGATATTATCCAATACATCCAAGATAACGATGGATGACTTAATTTCCTTCAAAAGTCGTTTTAAACGATCTGCATTGAGTTTTTCGTCCTCGATGATTAGTACTTTCATTATACTCATTATGCTTGCGCTAAAAGTGGGAGGATTACATTAAATGTTTTTCCATCATTATTAATTTGCAATTTTAAGTTTGAAAGCAAATCGTATCTTTTAATGATGTTTGAAATCCCGATTCCAGATGATTCGGAGACACGCTCAATCGGAATTAATATGTTTTCAACAACAAGTTGATTGTGGGCGTTGGTATATACTTTGATTTTCAGTGGTTTTTTCTTATTTGTCTGGTTATGCTTTAAAGCGTTTTCTACCAATAACTGCAAGGTGAGCGGTGGCAATTGGAAATTGCGTTTGGCAGGGTTAACGTTTATCTCGAAGTTAACTCCATCGCCAAATCGGCTTTTGATAAGAAATATATATGAATTTAGAAAATTGAGCTCTTCTTCGAGTGAGATAATATCTTTTTTAGAATTGACAAGAAGGTAGCGATATATCTTGGAGAAGTTTTCTGCATACTCGTAACCTGATTGCTGGTCTTCGAGAATGATTTCTGATAGTACGCTCAGGTTATTAAATACAAAATGAGGGTCGATTTGTAACTTTAACGATTGAAGTTCTGTTTCTAGAATGACCTGATCGAGCTTAGCGGCACGCATGGATTCATTTTTCCAGTTGGTGATCAAATGACTACCGATATTGATACCCATTATCATGAGCGCAATCAAAACACTAATTGTAATATTTTGTATCATGCCCCTTTTTTCCTCCAACGATGGTGCTATAGTAACATTTTGGGGACCAACGTAATATTTTGAGATGAGGTACTCCAAGAGTAAGTTTATAAATAATACCGTCAAGAGATTGATGACGGTTTCAAGTAGCAGTCGCTCCGTCGGGCTATCTTTCCAAGTTAAAAACTTGTCAAGTTTGTCATGGACAATGATGCTGAATTCGGATATGATAAAGCTGTAGATGATCGTAAAAGTCCACTCCCCGAGTATTTCGAACATGTTTCTTTGAAAATAGCCATTCCAACAACTCGAGAAAGGATCTATAATATATGCGACCAAATAAATGAGCAGAAAGGAAAGAAAGGTGAATATCAGCCTTTTTTTATTTTTACTAATTAGATTATTCTCGTCTTTATAGATCGTTATATCCCGCATTCGTTTAACTTATATTTCTAGGTGAAATCTATACAAATTTTGTAATTTCTTTTAGTATTAGACGACAAATTTCTGCTGAAGCGTATAAAGCCCCTACTGAAATATCAATTTGATGAACTCAGCCGTATATTGTTGTAGCACACAAAAGAGGGGACCCTAGGGTCCCCATCTACCAGATATGTATAAATAAAATTAGAAAATGCTTGTTTAAAGCCTTAATTATTGCTCCATCCACCGCCTAAGGACCGATAAAGATCAACAACAGCAGCAAGCTCCGCTTTTTTCACCTGAGCGAGCTCAAGCTCGCTTTGTAAGATGTTGCTCTGGGCCGTTATTACTTCCAGATAGGTGGCCATTCCAGTTTCAAATAGAAGGTTCGCATGTTTTGTAGCTTCTTTCAACCGGTTGGTTCTATCCAATGTAATCCGTTGTTTTTCTTTCAATTTTTTAATTGAAATTAGCGCGTCGGCTACTTCCCCAGCAGCTGAGATTACTTTTTGCTTGAAAATCAAGACGTTCTTTTCTTGTTCAACACGTGCCAGTTCATACTGGGTTTTCAGTTCCTTACGCTGAAAAATCGGCTGTGTAATACTTCCTGTAATTGCACCGAATAACGACGCAGGTAAGTTAAACCAATTGCTTGCCTTGAATGCATTTACACCAGCTTCAGCACTAATGACCAAAGAAGGATACATCCGCGCTTTTGCGTATTGCTGATAAGCCTGTGAAGCCGTGATAGCTAGTTCCGCTTGTTTGACATCGGGACGATGACTTAACAAATCGGCTGGGATACCCGTTGCTAAGTCTTCAGGAAATTGAATGTTCGACAATTTCTCCGTTAATTGAATCTCCTGTGGAAGTTTTCCACTAAGAGTCTGAATAGCATTTTCCTGAATATGGATCTGTTGTTCAAAGTCAGGAATTAAGGCGGCGGCGGCCAATCGCTGCGCATCCACTTGTTCCAAAGCAAGCAGGGTAATGTCACCGACTTCATATTGCTGCTGCACGATACGTAAGGTTGTATCACTTAATTCCAAGTTTTTTTTGGCGATATCACGCAATTGATAAAGCATAAGAAGTTGATAATAGCCTTGAGCAACTTGTGCAATTAATTGGGTCTGGATTACTTTTTTAGCTTCTTCTGTCTGCAGATAAGAAGCTAAAGCGGCGATATTTTGGTTTTTGATTTTACCCCATATATCGGCTTCCCACGATAAACCTAAGGATGCTGTATAATCCTCCACATGATGTTGGCCTAAAAACTGCCCTAGGCTCAATCCATTCATGCTGTTATTGGACGGATTAGTGCTATTTCCACGGATCTGTAATTGGGCCGTGGGAAGATAGTTTGCCTTTGCTTGTTTGAGGCTCAGTTGAGACGCTTCTATATTTTTCAGTGCCAGTTGCATGTCTAAGTTATGTTGTATAGCACTATCGATCAAGGTTCGTAAGACCTGATCCGTAAAAAAATCACGCCATGGAATAGAGCCTATACTAGTTTCCTGCGGCGCGTTAATCTGCTCGCGGTATTGTTCTGGTAAGTTCGGCGCAAGATGCTGGTTGCTGACCAATTTCTCTGTTTTGCAAGACCATGCGACAAAAGATAAGATCAAAACCGTCAGTAATTTTGCTTTACTATTTGTGTATTTAGATGTTGTCATGATGTACTAATTGTTTGTGTGCACGGGTATTTCCAACGAAGCTTGTTCCAGTTCACGCTGTTTTTGTTGCGGAGCGCGTCCTATTTTCTCTTGTATAAATTGAAAGAAAATAAAGAGTATTGGGATAATAAAAAGACCTAAAACGACTCCAGTAAACATACCGCCCGCAGCGGCAATACTGATAGAGTGATTTCCTTGAGCCGATGGGCCAACAGCAGTCATCATTGGAATCATTCCAACGATAAATGCCAGCGAAGTCATGATAATCGGTCTCAACCGTAACCGTGCTGCTTTCAGTGCTGCACTAGGAATAGATAACCCCTGTTTACGTCCCTGGATAGCAAATTCTACAATTAAAATCGCATTTTTAGCCAATAAACCAATCAACATGACAAGCGCGACTTGTACATAGATATTGTTGGCAATATCAGTGAAGCTAATTGCCGCGAAGACTCCAAATATACCGGTAGGTATAGAGAGAATAACCGCTAATGGAATGATATAACTTTCGTACTGTGCTGCAAGTAGGAAATAAACAAATATCAGACAAAGGATAAAAATCAATGTGGACTGACCTCCAGAGACAATTTCTTCTTTGGTCATGCCTGAAAACTCATAAGTGAACCCAGTAGGCAATTGTTGTTTCGCAACTTCTTCGACCGCACGGATAGCATCTCCCGAACTATATCCTGGTTTTGGTATCGCATTTATTCCAATCGAATTAAATAGGTTGTAACGGGATGCTGTTTCCGGACCATATACACGTTCTAATTTTACTAATGTATTGATGGGAACCATGTCTCCTGATCTGTTTTTTACAAAAATTCCGTCCATCGAAGTTGGTTCACTTCGATCCTTAGCATCGGCTTGCACCATCACACGGTAATACTTTCCAAAGCGATTAAAATCTGAGGCTTGAGCACTACCAAAATAGGCTTGCATGGTCTGTAATATGCTTTTTGTGCTTACGCCAAGTTGTTCTGCTTTAATATCATCCACTTGGAGCTCATACTGTGGATAATCTGCTTTAAAGGTTGTGAAGGCCATCATGATCTCAGGACGTTTCATCAATTCGCCAATGAACTTTTGGCCTATGCCACTGAATTTTCCAAGTTGTCCGCCGGTTCTGTCCTGTAATACCATGTCCAGACCATCTACGTTACTGAATCCTGGGACAGTAGGGAAGGTAAAGACAAAGAAATTTGCGCCTTTTATATTTGCCAAGCGCTGATTGACATCGGTCATAATAGCGTTGATGTCTTTTATCTTACCACGCTCGTCGTGTGGTTTGAGGAGGATAAATGCAACACCTGCAGATGGACTTGTAGATTGTGTCAAAATATTGAATCCGGCAAGTACATTTAACGTTTTGGTAAAATCAGCATGTTGAAGTTGCTTTTCTGCTTCGGCCAATGCTCCTGACGTACGATCTAAAGAAGCACCTGCTGGCATAGACAGCGATATTGCAATGAATCCTTGATCTTCAGATGGAATAAATCCGGTAGGCGTTCTACGAATCATAAAGACGGTCAAAAGCAGGGTAATTGCTAATCCCGAAAATGCAACCCATTTATAACGAATCAAGAAGCGTAGACTACCTAAATAATTTTTTGTCAACCGCTCAAACCCAACATTGAATCCTGCAAAGAAGCGTTCTTTAAAATTAAGTTTTCTGGAACTCGAAAGACCGTGATGTGTTGGTTTTAAGAACAGTGCACATAGCGCTGGACTTAGTGTCAAGGCGTTCACTGCTGAAATAACGATTGCAATCGCTAACGTGAAAGCAAATTGTCGGTAAAACACTCCGGTAGAACCTTCCATAAAGCCGATGGGAAGGAATACGGCAGACATCACCAATGTAATCGAGATAATTGCCCCGGTGATTTCGCTCATGGCAGAGGTTGTCGCTAATTTAGGGGGTAAGTTCTCATGTTCCATCTTGGCGTGCACAGCCTCTACGACTACAATTGCATCATCGACGACAATACCAATGGCAAGGACGAGTGCAAATAAGGTCAGCAGATTGATGGAAAAGCCAAAGAGTTGCATGAAGAAAAATGTTCCCACGATGGCTACGGGGACAGCAATCGCGGGTATTAATGTCGATCTAAAATCCTGAAGAAATAAAAAGACAACTAAAAATACCAGTATAAATGCTTCAACAAGTGTATGCTTAACTTGGTCAATGGATTGATCAAGCGCATCTTTTGTATTGTATAAAACAAGGTATTTGACACCTTTGGGAAAACTCAAAGAGGCTTTTTCCATAAATTCCTGGATTGCAATCTGAATTTCGTTTGCATTTGACCCGGCCAGTTGCATGACTCCAATGTTTAATCCTGCTTTACCGTTGATACGGGTATGACTCGCATACGTATAAGATCCTAACTCTACCCGAGCTACATCTTTTAGTTTTAGTACAGAACCATCGGTATTGGAGCGAATAATAATGTTTTCGTAATCACTAGGTTGATTGAGTTTACCTTTATATTTGATAACAAATTCGAATGCTTCGCGACTGTTCTCGCCGAATTTACCAGGAGCAGCTTCTACGTTTTTATCCTGGATGGCAGCCATTACCTCTTCAGGTGTTAATTTATAGTTCGCCATTTGGTTTGGATTGAGCCATACACGCATGGAGTAGTCTTTGCTACCGCCAAATGGAAGCGCCTGTCCAACCCCCGGTATCCGTTTTAGTTCGGGAATGATATTGATCTGTGCGTAGTTGGTAATAAAGGTCTGATCGTATTTACTCTGATCTTCCGTGTAAAGGTCCAATACCATGATTAAGCTGTTTTGCTGTTTAGCGGTGGTGATACCGGCTTGTACAACTTCAGCTGGCAATTGGCTCGTTGCCTGAGCCACACGATTTTGAACGTTCACGGCCGCTTGATCGGGGTCTGTGCCCAGTTTAAAATATACCGTAATCATTAACGAACCATCATTACTAGCGGTAGAGCTCATATAGCTCATATTTTCCACTCCATTGATGGATTCTTCGAGCGATGGGGCTACGGCGCGTAGCACCGTTTCGGCATTTGCCCCAGGATATAATGCCGTTACTTGCACCGCCGGCGGTGCAATATCGGGAAACTGCTGCAAAGGCAGTTTAAGGATACCAATCACTCCCAATATGACAAGTAAAATGGAGATAACGGTAGCAAGTACAGGTCTTTCGATAAATTTCTTAAGCATGTGTTTTCTGTTATTATAATGAGTTGATGCTATCTATAGGTAAAATTTGTGGTGTAATTTTCTGTCCATCCTGAAGCAAGTCGATGCCTTTATAGACAATTCGGTCCCCCGCATTCAGTCCTTTACTTACTAGATAATTTGTGCCACTTTTTCCTATGACCGTAATTGGCTGTTGGACCACCTTATTTTCTTTGCTAACCGTATAAACGAATATTTTATCCTGCATTTCAAGGGTAGCAAGCTGCGGTACCAATAATGCTTGGTCATATTTCTTCTGTAGTCTGACGCGTCCGGTGTTTCCGTTGCGTAATACCCCTTCTGGATTAGTAAAAGTTGCACGAAGTGTAATCGCGCCGGTATGTTTATCAAACTGTCCATCGACCATATCTATTTTTCCTTTCTGATCGTAAATTGTCTGATCCGAAAGAATTAGGCTGATGGGAGGTAGGTTGCGAAGCTTTTGTTGTAGATTAATTCCTTCCGTATTGTTTTTGAATGCGATAAAGTCATTTTCTCCCAATGAGAAATAAACATGAAGATCGCTTACATTTGACAATGCTGTAAGAGGCTGTGAGTCTGTTGGGCCCACCAAACTTCCTTGTTTGCGCTGCAACCTGCCGATGTACCCTTCGGCTGAAGCCCGTATTAAAGTGTATCCCACATTTATTTTTGCAGCCTCCACCGCCGATAGCGCTAGTTGTACATTTGCTTTAGCAGCATTACGGGCGCTAATTGCTGTTTTTAGCTGAAAATCCGTCAGTACTTTGGTATTTACCAATTTCGTCTTCTTTTCGACTTCCAACTCAGCATTTTCCAAGGCAGCTCTTGCCGCAAGTAGAGTTGCCTTCGCTTGGTTTAATTGTTCCTGATAAGGGCGGTCGTTGATCTTGAATAGTGCCTGACCTTTACTCACTTTAGCACCTTCATCGATATAAATGTATTCCAAGATCCCCGCTACCTGTGGTCTGATTTCGATATTAGCCGACGCCTCAATAGTGGCAGGATATTCTTGATAAACGGTCTCGTTACCTTTCTCGATCGTGACGACAGGAATGTTAACCGGCTGATAATCAACTGTTTTACTCTTTCCGGTTGAACAGCTATATAGAATGATTACACTCAGCAAATATGAGGTCTTTACGATATTAATTCGTTTAACACTGTTAAGTGTAAGAGCGTAAAGCATTTTAAGACTTGATAATAAATTAGTTTTCATTTGATATTAATAGTTGAAGTTTTGGTGTATTTAACGGTGTTAGATTTTTTAACGTTGTATTTTTTAGTATAAAAAAATTAGTCAGTTAACGAGCGAGTGATACCATAAATGGCATCTTTTAAAACCTCTTGATTGGTTGTGTCACCATTTCCCTGGTTTACCAGATTGATCGAGACTAGTCCATGTATGATCGACCAATAGGTGAAATACTTTCGACAGATCAATTCTTCTGACGGCTCTTTATCTTTCATGATTTCTCGGATGACATCGCTAATAAGTTTTCCATGAGATTCCGCACATTTATATGTTTTTTCAAAACCACAACAGGCAGTTCCTACTCCAAACATTAACTGGTACAATTCCCGTTCTTCAAAAGCAAAATCCCAATAGCTAAACCACATTGCTTCTAATTGTTTCTCGAGATCGGTTTCAGTTGATTTGGCTTTTTTTACTTTTTTGGCTAGTAGGAGATAGCCTTGGCTGGCAAGCTCCATTAAAATAGCATCTTTATTAGCAAAGTACTCATATATCATGGGGGCAGTATACTCAATGATATCTGCAATTTTGCGCATACTTAAAGCCTGCCATCCTTCTTCTTTTACGATTTGGAGCGCAGCATCTAGAATATTGGATCTATTCTCACCTTTGAGCCTTTGTATACGTTCTTTACTACCCATTTTTATGCGTAAACAATTTAACAGTGTTAAGCAAAATTGATATTTTTAATTTTATTTATTGACATCTAAAAGTCATTAAATAAAAATGCATCAATTTGTAAGCTCAATATTGGCATTTTAATCGTTTTAACCAGACCTACCTCTTGTACAGAAAGTGTACACTTATTAGCGTCGCGATCCAATAGGTTACTTGTCCGAACTGCGCTTCGGACCACTAGCTGGTTTAGATTTTGCGATTACTATATGAAGGGAAAGGTTATTCAGTCGATAGCTTCGGCGGCAAAAGTTGATGTGTTGCTATATAAGTTGGTTTTTGGCATAAAATATACTTAAATTTATACTATGCTAACAGAAACTTTAAAAAGCCTTTTCCACCGGGACTTAAACCGACTACGAAATGAAATTTCATTATACAAGAACGAGAGAAATATATGGGTTATTGAAAGTGATATTTCTAATTCAGCAGGTAATTTGTGTTTACATTTGATTGGAAATCTTCAAACCTATATCGGTGCGGAATTAGGAAAGACAGGATATATTAGAGACAGAGCTGCAGAGTTTTCTTTAAAAGATATTCCTCGAACAGTATTGATAGATCAAATAGACGATACGATTGATGTGGTTACCCGTTCCTTGGATCTGTTATCGGAAGAAAACCTTCAAGAGGTGTATCCCATACTTGTGTTTGAGGAAAAAACAACGACTCAGTATTTGCTTGTTCATCTGACTACCCATTTAACTTATCATCTTGGACAAATAAATTATCACCGTCGACTGTTAGATTAATCTGGATAGTAATTCGCTTATTATGCTGCGCCTACTATTCAATTGGCGCATGCAAACCTGTTGTCGCCTTTGGATCTTAGCTGCCGACATCCTTCGAACTGAGCGCCATAAGCTTCACCGAAATAGCCGCATTATTCTAAAAAAGGAACTGAATTTTTTTGATTCCTTGTTTTAAAAGGTGAACTTTATCCCAATTATACATCGAGGCCATCAAACATTCTATCTATATCGACTGTTGATTTCTCGAAGTCCGACGGAGATAGAATGAGAAGAATCTTTACATTAATCGCCTGCTGCTGTATTTTTAATTCACAAGCGCAGCGTATAGACAGTATGACCACGGTTATTGCGCCCGAATATGACCGTGTGGGCTTACTGCATCGATTTTGGCTTGGAGATAGTTACCGTAAATTATACAATACTCCTGTTAAGATGCGGGTGATGAATCTCGGTACGGAGCGAGGTGGACTTCAGATTGTTAAGTTAGGCGGAGGAATGCAGACACAGTCGCTTCGATTGGTAGATTCTATGGGTAGGGAGTGGGTGCTCAGGTCTATACAAAAATATCCTGAACGCAGTCTACCAGAAAGCCTTCGAAAGACATTTGCAAAAGATATTGTACAAGATCAGATTTCGATACATCACCCATTTGGGGCATTGACTGTACCGCCATTTAATAAAGCATTGGATATTCCTTCAGCTTCGCCGGAACTGGTTTTTGTAGGAGATGACCCTGGGTTAGGTGAGTATCGCGAATTCTTTAAAAATAGGGCTTATATGTTTGAGTCTCGTACCCCTTTTGAGGATAAAAAAACAGATAACACGGCAAAGGTCATGCGTAAGGTGTTAGAAGATAATGATACGCAAATTGATCAAAAGCTTACGTTACGCGCCCGGATGCTCGATTTTACGCTTGGTGACTGGGATCGTCATGAAGATAACTGGCGTTGGGATCCTGAAAAGGAAAAAGGTAAAAAGATCTATACTCCTGTCCCTAGGGACAGAGATAAGGTATATTATAAAACATCGGGTGTATTTCCAACATTACTTTCCTATCAATGGTTGAAGGCCCATTTGCAACCATTTAGTCCGCATATCCGTAATGTGCCTCACTGGAATTTTAACGCGAGCACTTTTGATCATTTCTTTCTTACTCATCTTACAGAAGATGAATGGATTGATGAAATACAATTGGTTCAGAAAACATTGACGGATTCGTTAATTCACCAAGCGATGTTAACGATGCCCGATACCATTGTGAAAATGAGTGCCAATGAATTAGAAACAAATATTCGCTCGAGAAGGGACGAACTGATGGAAAGTGGGCTAACTTACTATCGATTTCTTGCGCGTATCGTTGAATTACCATTGTCTTCCAAGTCTGAATTTGTAGATGTTGATTACAATAAAGATGGTTCAGTTACGATTAATATCCACAATAAGAAAAAAGATGGAACCGAAGGGCGGAAATTACTGAAACGGACTTTTTTACCTGATCAGACTAAAGAAGTCCGTATTTATGGCATATCGGGTGCTGATGAATATAAGCTACATGGATCGGGCAAATCGCCTATAAAGATCCGGCTAATTGGTGGTGATGGACAAAATCTGTACCGTACAACTGATAAGTTTGTCAATGGGAGAAAAGTTTACATCTATGATGCGAAAGAGCGAGTACCGGGTACTATGCATGTCGATGATGATATTCATCTCAAGCTGAGCAAAGATACCGCTGTCCATAAGTTTGATTACGAGAATTTTATCTATGATCGTAAAGGGGTCGTTTTTAACCTTAATTATGGAATAGACCGTGGGCTTATTTTTGGACTGGGGTACATGATCGAAAATCAGGGGTTTAGAAAAAAGCCCTATGCTTATCGACACCAGTTTTTGGCTAATTACCTAACTGGTCGAGAATCATTTATGTTTGATTATAAAGGGAATTACAAAGATCTCATTGCGGGGCACGATCTTTATATTCATCTTTCTTCTCTTGGTCCCAAAAACCTGAGTAATTTCTTTGGATATGGGAACAATACTAGTTTTGATAAGTCGGATTCAAAGGGTATTTCCTTTTATCGGAATCGATATGATCTTGTGAGCGGAGACATTTTTCTGGAAAAGTATTTAGACCCTAAATTCAAGGTATTCTATGGATCTTCGTCCGAATATTATACAAGTAAAGAATCGAATAATTTTGGACGTTATTTCGAGGAGTTCAATCAAAAATATCCATTAGAACCGATCTATGGAAATAATTTCTTTACGGGGCTTACTGCCGGGTTAGAATATGATACCCGTGACAATGTTGCTAACCCTAAATCTGGAGTACACCTACATACCAGGTTAGGCTGGAATACAGAAGTTGGAGGCGAAGTACGAAACTATACGAAACTACAGCACGCTATGAGTTTTTATAAAACCATTGCCAACAATTATGTTACTTTTGCTAACCGGGTAGGATTTGATGCTGTATGGGGAAATCCCTATTTTTATCAGCATGCACAAATAGGAGGTGAAATGAGCTTAAGGGGATATAATTCACGGCGATTCACTGGAAAAACAGCTCTTTATAATAATTTTGATATGCGATTAAAATTATTTAGCTATGCTTCTTATATCGTTCCTGGAACAGTGGGAGCAATTGGTTTTTATGATGTCGGAAGGGTATGGATGAGTCACGAAAACTCGAATGACTGGCATATGGGTTATGGAGGTGGGATTTATTTTATGCCCGGCGACCTACTCACAATCCAGGGTGTAGTGGGTTTTAGTAAAGAAGCAACCTTGCCTTATCTACGCGTTGGACTTTCTTTTTAAAGACCTAAAAGGGAGCTTCCTAAGTATGAATTGAAATGAAATCGGAGATCAAAAAAAAATTAGATAAAAATTTCGCGGAGCGTAGGCTGCGGAATAGCAGCGTTGATTTGTCTGTACTAAAACACTATAAGACCTACGCAAAGACTTTTGCCGATATTCATAATGGTATAGCGGTACTGAGTGACCTGACAGCGAACTGGAGTTATACCTACATCGGTAAACTTGCAGAGCGGCTTTACCTTCCCGAAAATGATAAGAAGATTGAAATAAATAGTATTTGGGAGGATTTTCTTCTCGAACGTGTTTATCCTGAAGATTTGGCTGTTAAACATGCTTTGGAGCTTCAGTTTCTCAACTTGGTCAAAAAGATAGATACAGCTGATCGATTCAATTATCAAGCAAACAGTGTCCTTAGGGTCGAGGGGAGGGAGGGGCAAATCATGCAGTTGTCCCATCAGATTTTTTATTTGGACACTCCAGGGCCCGAATTTCCGCAGTTGGCTTTATGCTGTTATACCGTATTGCCAGAAATTGAAACATCCATCAATCTGCGAAATTATATTCTCAATCAAGTAACAGGTGTTGTCTATCACCTGGAAGGTTATGGCGCGAAAACTTCGATTAGTACACGAGAGAAGGAAATTTTAAGCTGTATCAAGGAGGGAATGATTAGCAAGCGAATTGCCGAAAAACTTGGACTAAGTATAAATACAGTAAATCGTCATCGCCAAAATATACTCCAAAAGCTTCGTGTTCGAAATTCATATGAAGCAGTAAGTGTGTTTAATAAGATACAGCAGGATCATACTGAACAGATTTAAGATAACGCCCGTCTATGTGGCTATCTTAGGCGGGCGTCAGTATTCTTAGTTTGAATTATTATCTTTCAGCCATTTACTTCGACGTTGATCTGCAAGATGTTTGATCGTAAAATAATCAAATTTGGCCTCAAACCCATTGCCGTCTGGTGAAGCGGCCATTAAACCAACCATAACAGGATGATTATCCTGTAGCCAGGCATTTCTCATCATAATATACTCCTTGTCATCAAAAGAATAGAAAAATTCAACAGCATCTAATCTGCGTATCGCCTTGATCCAGATGTAGGGGATTTCCTTATCGATCGGAACAATACTCCAATCACTCGTTTTATGGGTAACGACCGTACTTAAATTATATTTTCCGTCCACAAATTCGATTCCCGCTTTTATATAGTTTTCATGATCAATGCGCAGCATAATACCTGCTTGATCGAACCGGGTTTTGTAGTTGGCGGAGATCTTCGCCTTGACTTCAAACTCTCCCCCGCGTAACGTATAGAAAAATGGGGCGTCATCTACTGTAAATCCATAATGGGAGATACGCCAATAATCGCTTTTAGGCGTAACAAGCATCGACAGCGAATTGTTTTTGATACTCCATTCTGTCGGTTCGTTAAACCAAAGCATCCGATCCAATTTTTGTGCGCTAGCCTGTACAGTTAGTAATAGAAGTAACGAAGCTGCTAAAAATGTCCTTATAGTTTTCATGTTTTTGTTTTTGTGATGAAATTGATTTCATCAGCAAAGATATTTAAGCATAGTATAAGTTTTCAATACTGATAAATAACCACGTTTTCAATAATACCCATTGTAATTTATTTGCAATTTAATTGCATTTAGTGTTTTTGCTACATAGTTGCAATAGTAAAAAATATTATCTTCGTAAAGTTGACTTTTAATTCGTTAGTATACCGTAGTGGTATGGCCTACAGGATTGATTTTCAATATTAAACATGATAAGCAACAGCAGTATGGAATTTTGGGAACGTAATTTTGTAGAGAAGCAGGAAATGTGGGGAGATGAAGCCGCACAGTCTACACGTCTTGCGGTGCGCTTCTTTTTGGAGCGCAACATCAAAAATATCTTGATCCCCGGGTTCGGCTACGGTCGCAATGGTCGCCCGTTTTTAGAAAACGGAATAAAAATTACAGGTATTGAGATCTCTAAAACTGCCATTGAACTCGCCCGTAAATCCTTTGGGGCAGATACGGTTATCCATCATGGTTCGGTTAATGAAATGCCCTTTGATCGGCATATATATGACGGTATATTTTGTTATGGGCTTATTCATCTATTGGATGCTGATGAACGCGTTGCGTTAATCCAGCATTGTTTTGACCAATTGGCTGAAGGAGGTTTTATGATTTTTACGACCGTATCAAAGCTAGCAAGCATCTATGGAAAGGGGGAGGCCATAGGCACTGATCGATTTGCAATGTTTGGAGGAGTACATATGTTCTTTTACGATGTTGATTCCATTCATGCCGAATTCGATTTCTATGGATTAATAGAAATTAGGGAAGTGGAGGAAAATTTTCCATTCTACTTCATCATTTGTCAGAAGCGGACTAATAATTAATAATGTATATATGAAAGATGATAGAAGTTTTGAGGTAATTATTATTGGGGGAAGTTATGCCGGGCTTTCTGCAGCGATGGCATTAGGACGATCCTTGCGAAACGTGTTGATTATCGATAGTGGTCTACCTTGTAATAGGCAGACGCCCCACTCCCATAATTTCATCACGCATGATGGCGAAAAGCCGCTGAGTATAGCTAAAAAAGCGAGGGAAGAAGTCCTCAACTACCCCAGTGTCAAGTTTCAGGAGGGACTTGCTGTGGTCGGTACGAAGACCACTGAAGGTTTTGAAATAATTACCGAGAATGGGGAGGTATTTAAGGCTAAAAAGCTCATTTTCGCCACGGGTGTGGAAGATATTATGCCTAGTATACAAGGATTTTCAGCCTGTTGGGGAATTTCGGTTATCCATTGTCCATACTGTCACGGCTATGAATTCCGGAAGGGAAAAACTGCAATTATAGCGAATGGTGAAAGAGCACTTCACCTTGCAGGTTTGGTTCACAATCTATCGTCCGACTTAACACTGCTGACTGCAGGTAGAGCAGGGTTCGATGTCAAGCAGATAGAAAAACTAAATCGACATGGTATTGCTATTATTGAAGAAGAAATCAATAAAATCCAACATAAGAATGGATGGGTTCAGCAAGTTCAATTAAAAGACGGGCGTGAACTTGCCTTCGATGCTGTTTATGCTGCCATTCCTTTCAGACAACACACTACTATTCCTGCTGCCTTAGGTTGTGAAATAACCGAACAGGGGCATATCCAAGTAGATAATTTTCAAAAAACTTCACTCGCAGGAGTATTTGCCTGTGGAGACAACTCCAGTGCGATGCGTTCAGTGGCGAATGCTGTTGCTAAGGGAAATTTAGCTGGAGCAATGGTCAATAAAGAACTTGTCGACGAAGCTTTTTAGTGACTGTACTAATCTGTTTTCGGGCGTTAGTTGTACCTTACTCCCGTCTATTGGCACGTCCTTACCCTAAAGTTGCTACTGAAAAATTACATGTGACAATAGCAGATGTAATGGAAGAATCTAGTTATAAAAAAGATGAAACCACTATCGGTTTCATCTTTTCTACATTGGCCTAGAGATACCTTCCATAGCGAACAGCTGTTTCTTGATAGCTATTGCTTAACTTAACCTAATAAGGAGAATAGGACTTTTTAATTACAATGGTTTTATTTTTAAATTTTTAAATGAGACACCTCTTGACCAATCCTGAAGCGCTATTTTTCCACTAATATGCTGACCAAACTCCGGATAATCTTTGAAATTACTATGTTTTACTAAATCTTTCCATTTTGCTGAATTAAAATCCATTTCAGCGGTGATTTTACCATTGAGGTAAAAAGTGACTTTTCCATTCTTTTGGATGATACTTGATTCATTCCAAGCATCTTGCGCTTTAACATTGACAAAGTTTTGCTGCGGTAGAAATGTATAGAGACATCCCGAACGCTTTAATGGCTTATCAAAATCAGGATGAGAATCGGCCAACAATTGGTACTCTGGTCCTGAATGGTAGGTCGCATCGATATCCGGTTTTTCCTGTACATTGACAAAAACACCGCTATTTCCTTCTTTTTCCAGTTTCCATTCAAACTTAAACTCATAGTTTTTATACTCCTTGTCCGATACTAAATCATATTTTTGGCTTTCGTTTTTTGGATCGCAGTATATCGTTCCATTTTTAACGATCCACGCTGTAGGCGCATTTTTACTATTGTTGTACGTATGCCAATTGTTGAGTGTAGTACCATCAAATAGGAGTTGCCACCCATTACTTTGCTCTTCTTCTGTCAATGTATTGGGATTGCTTTTTTCACTTTGGCAGGATAGTAAAACAAAGCCCATAAAGACCGATAAGATAATTTTCTTAAAAAGGTTTAAGTCTATCATAGTTTTATTTCTATAAGTGTTCGTTTGGTAATTCTATGTTTCAACAGCTAAGCGCTAATTAATATAGTGTCTTCACTTGTTACGTACTAAGATAATTTTAAATACTTACTTCGCGCAACAATCTGCTTTTTCTCTGCAAATTAGTTACACAGTGCTTCTGATTATACAATCGAAAAAACGCCTCTTAGCATACGCATTTATCAATTTTTAAACCTTACTGTCTAGCCAGTTGAAACCATAACTGTCTAGTCAGTCGGTTGGACAGAGCGCGTTAACTTGCCCCCTTTTTTTCAGAAGTGTAAGACAAGGTACAAATTATAATAATTTGATCACATTTTCCGCATAGTCATTCTCATTTTGATAAAAGGACCCGATCAAAATGATAGGGTTTCCAAATGCTTTTCGGAGTGTTTGTTTTTTTATTCACTGATTAATAATTGTTTATGCTGTCTTTTGGCATACTGGAACAACCTTTGGCTTATTGGGACAAATGACAATACAAATGGGAACAGAACGAAAAAGAATAACCTGCGGCAAAAGTCCTCCAAAGGAGTGATTGTCACAAATTCTAGTATGTAATGGAAATTTAAAAAAAAAGAAATCGCGAATCACTAATAAAATTTAACAATGGTAATGACAATCATACTCCTCATAACTGGAATCTTTTGCTTCTGGTTATTCTACAAAATGGTGGATTTTTTTGAGAAAATATAGAAGAGATCATATGAAAGAGAAGCAAGAAAATAAAGGTACAGTATCGCCGCACAATATATCGGGAGACCGCATAGCGAAGATTATTTTAATGGTGCTAATTATTGCGATGGTTTTTCAGCTCTATGTCGGTTAGATTTTGAAGTATAGTTCTATTCAAACATGAAAAAATTAAATCAATACAGGGCAGGTTTGTATATGGCCCTTCATTATAAGGAAATTCGATCAGAGATTAATTTCCTGCTTCGGAAGCACAATTTTGCCGGCGTCTTGCAGGCTGTGATTAATCATCTTCGACACTTGATTACCGTGCGCAGCACAGACAAAATCTGTCAGCATATCGAGTTTCTCGGAACGATTTACGGCCATGGAAACCAATACGTCAAATATATTTTGGAAAACCTTTTTGTAAGATCCTTGGGAGGTCTTCAACGCATCAGTACCGTTCATACATGGACCTTAATCGAAGCTCGGTTGCCCGTAACTTTTTTAGAAATCCGTAAAGGACAACAAATACATAATCTATTCATATCAAAATAAATGACAGCTTTATTTATTGTAGCACTACTGGTTTTTGGATATATCTGTTATGTACTTCTAAAACCTGAAAAATTCTAATAATGAGATTGCTCATACGATATCGTCACTCATGTAATAGTGCGCTACCCTACCATGAAATGGAAAAAGGGGGATGGTGTGAGTTAAAGATGGGAAATGATACACTTTTTATACAAATCAATTAAAGAAATGAATACAGAGATTCTTGGAATCATAGTAATGTTCATCGTAACATTGCTGCTTGGACTTCCCCTGGGAAAATATATAGCTAAGGTATATGGCAATGAAAAGACGTGGTTAGATCCATTCTTTGAGCCCATTGAAAGATTTTTTTATCGACTGACAGGAATTGAACCTACTTCCCAGATGACGTGGAAACAGCACCTTATTGCTCTTTTGACTATCAATTTGGTTTGGTTTCTATTGAGTATGGTTATCCTAATGAATATGGGGCATTTGCCTTTGAATCCCGATGGAAATCCAGGAATGACTGCTGATTTGGCTTTTAATACCAGTATATCCTTTTTGGTCAACTGTAATCTTCAGCACTATTCGGGTGAATCTGGCGTAAGCTATCTTGGACAAATTTGGCTCATGTTTCTTCAGTTCGTGACAGCTGGTGTTGGCATGGCTGCCGCAGTTGTTATTTTCAAAGCTTTTAGGGATAAAACAACAACCCAATTGGGTAATTTTTATGATTTCTTTGTAAAATCATGTACCCGTATTTTACTGCCTCTTTCTGTGTTGGTTGCTACCGTTTTTGTGTTCCAAGGCATGCCTATGACCTTCGAAGGTAAGGACAGTATGGTGACAATGGGCGGAGATTCTGTAGAGGTGAGCCGCGGACCAGTAGCTGCCTTCGTTCCAATTAAACATCTGGGTACAAATGGTGGTGGTTTCTTCGGCGCGAACAGCGCGCATCCACTCGAGAATCCGAATTATTTGACCAACATGGTTGAAATGATCGCCCAGTTTATTATCCCGATGGCCATGATATTTGCCTTTGGCTTTTTTATTCGCAAACGCAAATTTTCATGGATGATGTTTGGTGTAATGACCATTGGTTTTCTCTTGCTGGTCATTCCAAATATAAAAATGGAGGTTACAGGAAATCCAGCTATTGCACAGATGGGGATTGACACATCGATGGGAGCTATGGAGGGAAAAGAGGTACGTATAGGTGCCGCCGCATCTGGGTTTTGGAGTATCGTTACAACGATGATTTCGACAGGTTCTGTCAATTCGATGCATGATAGTTATATGCCCTTATCTGTAATGAACGAATTGATAGCCATGATGGTAAATGCCTTCTATGGTGGTGTGGGAGCTGGAATACTCAACTTCTTTATTTTTATTATACTCGCTGTTTTCATCAGCGGTTTAATGGTAGGGCGTACGCCCGAGTTTATGGGTAAGAAAGTGGAAGCGCGCGAAATGAAAATCGCCATGATTGTTGCTCTTGCCCATCCTTTTCTAATCCTTGTCGGTACAGCACTTGCGACAGCATTTCCAGCCCAGGGTGCTTCTACATTGAACAATCCTGGATTCCATGGTTTTAGTGAAATATTGTACGAATACACCTCATCTGCGGCGAACAATGGAAGTGGCTTTGAAGGGCTTGGAGACAATACAATTTGGTGGAATATCTCGACGGGTATCGTCTTGTTGCTCGGCCGTTTTATACCGATCATAGGCCCTATAGCTATTGCAGGAATGTTGGCCGAAAAGAAATTCATACCAGAAGGAGAGGGGACGTTAAAGACAGACACCAGTACATTCGGTTTGATGGTATTTGCCGTGATTGCGATTATCGCAGCGCTCTCTTTCTTCCCAGCACTGGCCTTGGGTCCAATAGCGGAATATTTTTCCATGTAATACGTAAAATTAAAGCACTTTAAAATGAGCAATCAACAAACATTGTTTCAGAAAGAACTTGTCCAAAAAGCATTAAAGCAATCTTTCGTGAAGCTGAATCCGAAAATAATGTTCCGTAACCCAGTGATGTTTACCGTAGAAGTCGGAACATTGATTATGGCTGTGGTCTGTCTATGGATAATGGCTGGAGAAAAATCACAAGGTACATTGGGGTATAATTTTACGGTATTCGTTATTCTATTTTTGACCCTGCTCTTTGGCAACTTTGCAGAGGCAATTGCAGAGGCCAGGGGTAAAGCGCAAGCAGATAGCTTGCGGAAAACAAGGGAGGAAACCCCCGCAACTTTACGCGATGGCCGGGTAGTCTCATCCGCACAATTGAAAAAAGGTGACGTCTTTGTCTGTCAAGCCGGGGATGTAATTCCATTGGATGGTGAGATTATTGAGGGATTGGCAACCATTGATGAAAGCGCAATTACAGGGGAATCGGCACCGGTAATCCGCGAGGCTGGGGGCGATAAAAGCTCAGTTACCGGTGGTACCAAGGTGCTGTCGGATCGAATTGTTGTACAGGTGACAACAGAACCGGGCGAAAGCTTTTTAGATAAGATGATTGCTTTGGTAGAAGGGGCTAGCCGACAAAAAACGCCGAATGAGATTGCATTGACGATCCTTCTAGCAGGTTTTACACTCGTGTTTATCATCGTAACCGTAACCTTAAAACCATTTGCAGATTATGCCAATGTCGGTATCACCATAGCGTCGTTTATTTCACTCTTCGTCTGTCTTATTCCCACCACAATAGGCGGTCTTCTATCGGCAATTGGTATAGCGGGTATGGATCGGGCACTTCGCGCGAATGTCATTACGAAAAGCGGTAAAGCCGTTGAAACAGCTGGCGATATTGATGTATTGTTGCTGGATAAAACCGGAACAATCACCATTGGAAATCGTAAGGCGACAAACTTTTACCCTGCAGATGGTGTCATGATGGAATCGTTGGTGCGGGCGGCAACGTTGAGCTCGATGGCTGATGAAACACCTGAGGGCAAATCAATCGTAGAATTGGCGGAGGTTAATCCTTCGAGCTATAAGGTCGAAAACCCCGAATTTATCAAGTTTACCGCCGAGACCCGCAGCTCAGGAATAGACTTTGCACAAACACGTATTCGTAAAGGTGCCACTGATGCTATTCGAAATATTGTTTTAAAAGCTGGTAATCGATTTCCTGCGGAAATCGATGAACGCGTGAAGCTTATTTCCCAAAACGGTGGTACACCACTGGTCGTTGCCGAGAATGAACAGGTGCTGGGAGTGATAGAATTACAGGATGTGATAAAACCCGGGATACACGAAAGATTTGAAAGATTGCGAAAAATGGGTATCAAGACCGTTATGGTGACTGGAGACAATCCGCTAACTGCCAAGTATATTGCTGAAAAAGCAGGCGTAGATGATTTCATTGCAGAGGCTAAGCCTGAAGATAAGATGAACTACATTAAAAAAGAACAGCTCGACGGGAGATTGGTAGCAATGATGGGGGATGGCACAAACGATGCCCCGGCACTTGCGCAAGCCGATGTTGGAGTAGCGATGAATAGTGGAACACAAGCTGCAAAAGAAGCCGGCAATATGGTCGATCTTGACAACGATCCCACCAAATTGATTGAAGTGGTAGAAATAGGTAAGCAATTGCTGATGACGCGAGGGACTTTGACGACTTTTAGTATCGCAAATGATGTCGCCAAATATTTCGCAATTATTCCAGCTTTATTTATTGCAGCGATACCTGCACTTCAGGGCTTGAATATCATGCAGCTCAGTAGCCCCCAAAGTGCTATACTATCTGCCGTTATATTTAATGCCATTATTATTCCATTACTTATTCCCTTAGCATTAAAAGGTGTTGCATACAAACCGATCGGTGCAAGTGCATTGTTGCGACGAAACCTGCTCGTATTTGGACTTGGAGGGGTACTTGTTCCGTTTGTTGGAATCAAGGCCATCGATCTACTGGTTTCTCTATTCATCTAATAAATTTTAATCAAAAAAGAAAATGAAAACACATCTATATCCAGCGATAAAGATTACAATGATTTTATTGCTCCTACTGGCAGTTGTATATCCCGCCCTTGTATGGGCGATAGCTCAAATAGCGCCCAATCATGGAAAAGGCGAAATCCTAAAACATAATGGGGAGAGGTATTACAGGAATATTGGCCAGGCTTTTTCAGGCGATGATTATTTCTGGTCGCGTCCTTCAGCAGTCGGTTACAACGCAGCAGGATCGGGGGGAAGCAACAAAGGTCCGTCCAATGGAGAATACCTTTTGGAAGTGAAATCCCGTATTGATACTTTCTTAGTGCACAATCCTACGGTAAAACGCGAACAGGTACCTGTAGACATCGTTACAGCCAGCGGTAGTGGTTTGGACCCCGATATTTCTGTTGAAGCAGCAAAAATACAAATTGACCGTATTGCGAAAGCGAGAGGTATATCGGTCAATAGCTTACAGTCTCTTGTCGATGCCCACGTGCAGGCACCTTTGTGGCATATATTCGGACCTCGAAAGGTCAATGTCCTTGAACTAAATATAGCATTGGATAAGATGGCTGAAAAATAAAATTGACCGGAGGATCCCTTGACATATACTTTATAACAACGATATATATGAAAAAACTCGCGATGTTGGCCTTTATGTTACTAGGCACAACACAATTATTTGCACAGCAGGATACGACTAAAAATACCTCATTGGCTATTAGCGGTTACCTTGAAGCATATTACCTTCGGGACTTTAATAATCCAATTGGAAACACCCGCCCCGGGTTTGTTTATAGCCACAACAGAGCGAATGAAGTAAACATAAATTTGGCACTTTTAAAAGCTGCATACGAAACAACGAATACCCGTGCAAATCTTGCATTAGGTGTAGGTACATATATGAATGCCAATTATAGTGCGGAACCTGGCGTCTTAAAAAATATTTACGAAGCGAATGCTGGTGTTCGCATCTCGAAAAAGCATAATCTATGGATCGATGCGGGAATATTTTCCTCCCATTTGGGCTTTGAAAGCGCTATAGGAAAGGACAATTGGACTGTAACGAGAAGTATTTTTGCTGATAATTCGCCATATTTCGAAACTGGCGCAAAAATATCGTACACATCTGCTTCTGGAAAACTGTTTTTAAGTGGGCTTGTTTTAAACGGCTGGCAGCGTATTCAACGTGTAGATGGCAGTAGTTTGCCTGCATTTGGACATCAATTGGTCTATAAACCCACAGATAAATGGACCATTAATAGCGGTTCTTTTATCGGCAGCGATAAAGCGGATAGTGTAAGACAGATGCGTTATTTCCATAACCTGTATGCAATCTATCAAATGAACCAAAAGCTAGGCATTACAGTGGGATTTGATATTGGGGCAGAACAAAAAGCAAGGGGGAGCTCAACGTACAACGTATGGTACACGCCCGTATTAATTGCACGATACGCAACGACTGAAAGATTTAGCTTAACAGCAAGAGGAGAATATTACAACGATAAACATGGTGTTATTGTCTCTACTGGAACAGCTCAGGGCTTTCAAACATTTGGCTACTCTTTAAATGCGGATTATGCGATTCTCCCAAATGTTCTTTGGCGTACAGAGTTGCGCAACCTCAGGAATAAAGATGCTATGTTCCTTGATCGGTCAAATCAGCTGCTTAAAAATACCGTGACGGCTGTCACGGCACTAACGGTTAGTTTTTAAAAACAAAGGTTCCTGCCTTGTGTTACATCGGCAGGAACTTTTTGACAATGAAAGGTATTAGACATGGAAGAAAGGAAAAGCGCTGAGCACTTTCTGGATCTGATCCGGAAATCGAAACGAGGGCGATTCAAACTTTATATTGGAATGAGTGCTGGTGTCGGAAAAACATATCGCATGCTACAGGATGCACATACACTTTTACAGGGCGGAATCGATGTGCGTATCGGCTATATTGAGACCCATAATCGAAAGGATACACATCAATTGCTTGATGGTATTCCGATTATTGCTCGGCGTCATCTTTTTTACAAAGGCAAGCAGTTGGAGGAATTGGATCTGTATGCTGTTTTGAATTCACGTCCAGAGGTTGTCATTATCGATGAGCTGGCACATACCAATATTGAAGGCAGCAAAAATGCCAAACGATGGCAAGATGTCATAGAAATTCTCGAGGCAGGGATTAATGTAATCAGTGCTGTTAATATCCAGCATATCGAAAGTTTAAACGAAGAAGTCAAAGCAATTACAGGGATCGAAGTGCAAGAAAGAGTTCCCGACAGTGTTATTGATTCTGCAGACGAAGTCGTTAATATTGACCTCACCGCAGAGGAACTTATTGTTCGTCTAAAAGAGGGCAAGATCTATGATGCCTCAAAAATTCAGGCTGCACTTCAAAATTTCTTTAAAAGTGAGCATATTTTGCAGTTGCGCGAGATGGCATTGAAAGAAGTGGCCTCCCAGGTCCAGCGCAAAGTAGAGACCGAAGTGCAGCCCCAGCGATGGGTGCGAAAGGAACGTTTCTTGGCCTGTATAAGTTCCAATGAAACAAAAGCAAAAAACGTCATCCGAAAGACAGCAAGATTGGCAGGATATTACAACAGTAGCTGGTTTTTGCTATATGTACAGTTACCAAAAGAACGCGGCGATCGGATTGCGTTGAATAAACAACGGCACTTGATCAATAATTTCAAATTGGCAACAGAACTAGGAGGGGAAATTATTAAAGTAGAAAGCCGGAGCGTAGCCAAGGAGATCATCACCCACTGTGTGACACGTAAGATCACTACAGTTTGTATTGGGAAACCGCGGTTGTCCCTTTTGAGGATTTTACTGGCTAGAGATATTTTTAGCAAACTTTTGGCACAGCTGTCTACTGAAGATGTTGATCTGATAATATTGTCTTAATGATAAAGACCAATTTTGAATAAGATGAAAATAAAAACCAAACTTACATTCGGTGTGGGGGCACTGTTTCTCATGATCTTTTTACTTGCCGCGTTAAGTGGCTGGTATGTGAACCGATTAAAAAAAGATACCGCAAATATATTGACGGCGAACTATAATACGCTGCTGTATGCCAAAAATATGTTATTGGCACTGGAGGAAATTCCTGTAGAAAAAACTGCTTTTAAGAACTTCGAGGTCAACCTTGACAAACAACGGAGAAATGTTACTGAAGTCGGAGAGCAACAAACAACGAACGCGATTGCTGAACATTTTTTAAAACTGAAATATAATCCCTTAGACATCACTATTATCTCGTCCATCAGAAAGGATATTGCTTTGTTAATGGAGCAAAATATGACGGCAATTTCTCGGAAGAGTATTGTTGCGGATCGCACCGCAGAACATGCCATTCTGGTCATTTCATTTGCTGGGGCACTCTGTTTTATTATTGCTTTTATATTGCTGGTCAATTTGCCATCCAATATAGCTGATCCCATAGCAAAATTGACAGCGAGTATTCGACAGATTGCAGGACAGAACTACAAAGAACGAATTCAGGTACAGAGCGGAGGTGAGTTTGCTGAACTCGTCGCTTCATTCAATTCCATGGCAGAGAAATTGGAAGAATACGCTGAAAGTAAACTTGAAAAAATTTTAAAGGAAAAAAGTCGAATCGAGTCTCTTGTTGATCATATGCATGATCCGGTGATAGGCTTCGACGAAGAGCGACGTGTTATTTTTGTCAACGAGGAAGCGCTTCGCATCACCAATCTACATAAAGATCAACTTCTCGGAAGATCTGCTTTGGCGGTTTCAGATGAAAATGATCTTGCTAAAGATATTTTTAAAGACCTATTCCTTCCTGTGGAGCAACGTGAAAAGAATGCTGTTAAAATTTATGCGGACGATAGAGAAAGCTATTTTGAGAAAGATGTTATCGATATCAATGTTTTGCCGACAGGTGAACTGGAATCAAAGTTTATTGGGCAGGTGGTTATCCTAAAGAATATTACGCCATTTAAGGAACTTGATCTTGCAAAAACAAACTTTATCGGCACCGTTTCTCACGAGTTCAAAACACCTATTGCAGCGATTCAGATGGGAGTTCAATTGCTGGAGAACGAGCAAATAGGCCCGTTGAATACCGAACAGCTCGCGCTTGTAAATGGAATAAAGGATGATTCCAACCGCTTACTTCAGATTACAGGCGAACTGTTAAATATGACCCAAGTTGAAAGCGGTTCTATTCAGATTAATTTACATACGACAGAAATACAGCCTATTATTGAATACGCAGTCATGGCTAATCAATTTGCTGCCAACCAGAAAAATATTCATTTTACTATTGAAGTAGCGCCGACGGCGAAGTACATTGTTGCTGACAATGAAAAAACAGCGTGGGTATTGACAAATTTCCTTTCCAATGCAGTACGATATTCCTACGATGATTCTGTCATCCATATAGCCGTTGAAAGTATAGGACTTAAAACCAGATTTACCGTAAAAGACAATGGACAAGGAATAGAAGCTAAGTACCTCGAGAAAATCTTTGCACGTTACTTTCGTGTGCCGGGCTCTAAGAAAGGGGGAACCGGTCTTGGTTTAAGTATCAGTAAAGAGTTTATAGAAGCACAGGGGGGAGAAATCGGCGTTGAAAGTGATTATGGTGCTGGAAGTTCTTTTTATTTTTCATTGCGCAGTGCGGCTTCCAATGAAAACTAATGTCTCCGATGGATAATTATTTTATAATATCCAATAATTCTACGTCAATGGCTCCAGCATTTTCCGCTAGATTCGGATCTACACCATGTGCATAATAGAGGTCTATCATATTTGTAACCAGACGTTTCAGACTTTTTTTTACCGTTATTTTTATCCATTTAGGTAAACTATCGTCTTTTCTAAAGCGGCAATGCGCTACTTACTCGAATGATTCATGATTTTGTTGCTATTTTTGGAGTGTTCAGAATGGGGTTTCTGAGGGATGAAATTTTTACACGTTGCGACCATGATTAAAATTTACCACAATATACATTGTAGCAAGAGCTGCAATGTACTGAAACTGTTAGAAAAGCATAGCGCTCAATTTGAGGTACACGATTATCTTAATGAAGTGCCGACGAAGGCACAATTAGTCGAGTTATTGGGGCAACTCGGGATAACACCTTTTGAGCTCATTAGAAAAGGAGAATCGGTGTTTCAAGAGAAATTTCAAAACCGTCAACTGACGGATGAGCAATGGATAGATGTGCTACTCGCGCATCCTATTTTGATTGAGCGACCCATCGTGGTAAAGGACGGTGTCGCAATAATTGGCAGGCCGATTGAAAAAGTCATAGAACTCATTGCCATCAAGCAATAGCAATCGCTTAATTTTTTTTTAAGTTATTTCAAATATTGAATATTGAGCTACAAATATCGTCAAAATTTGACCTAATATAGGTTCTAGATGTACTGATTGAATAATTATATGCAGATTTATAGCATCAAATGAAAGATGCTACACGCATTTAATAATATATAGCATACTAACAATAAATAATTTTGGTTTGAAAAGAATACTACTTGTACTATTTATTTTGCTCATTGCATTTTTAGTGACAGCCTTTTTTGTGAAAGTCAATAAAAACGAGACTTTGTTGTATAAAATGCAGCAGTGGATGACGTATGATAAGACGGATTGGGAAAATTATGAACACAATAAGAAACTTCTTGCTGCTGTAACAAACGAATCCGCTATGACCGATGTGGTTGCGGCCGCTCCAGAAAATGACTTATATCCAGTGGATACAAATCGCGTATCGCCGGAGTTTAAGGCATTGGAAATCGAAAGAATTAAAAAAGCCGATTTTGGACGATTAGTGGCCACGAAGTTGGCGCCAGACCATGAAGACGCGCAGATCGCATTAATTCATCTCACAGATCGGAAATTGACTGATGTCATTATCAATCAAAAGATCAATATTAAAGTTGGAACCTGTTATCAAAATCCGAACATATCAGGTTATTATCGCTGCGTAAGTTGCATGATTTTACTGTATAATCGAGAGAAGAAAGATTGGGTTGAAGCTCCAAACGGAGAGAATTTTATGAAAAATGCCTATGACTTTTATCAAACGTCGGAAGGAGATATTTGGCAGGCACGCGAATTATCCATGCAGATCCCTTATGATTATGCTTTAGTTGCAAAGTATAGCAAGTAAGTTTTTATGCAGTTAATAGCCATAGGATTATGTTGAAATTTTTTAAAGAATTATTAAATGCAGCGAAGCTTGGCGTAAACGAGCCCAAAGAAGAACTCAGTTTGAAAGCTGGAGAGGAACAAAAGGCTGACAGCACATTGATCGATAGCAACATAATCTTGGGTATTCCTTATGAAGAACAGTTTGGTAACGCACTTGGAGCCGCATTTAGGGTGATTGTTTTTGGAGACTGGTTTACCGTATCCGGAAGTAACGGCGATGACGGGAGCTATCCTCTTCACTTATATCAATTTGGAAATTATCCAAAAATTGATCAATACAAAAATGATTTTATCAGACTGTTAAAAAGTGACTTTGCTATCGAAGATACGGAAAGTTGTCTCGATAGTTTGAGTTCATATTTTAATTTGCTTGGCATAGAAAAGAGAGGAACCGCATTGGAGGAAAAAAATGGTCAAATTGATACAGATGTTTGGAACATTTCCAAAGTAGGGGTAGATGCTTTTGCTATTGCTATAATAAGTTATATTACTACATCTGCAACCGACGCTGGGTACCTTTCAAAACCTGTGGCTTCAAATATTCTAAAGAATTTGTCGCACTATGCGAAAAAGCATTTTGGTGATTGGTTTTTATTTGCCGATTATTTTTTAGAAGGAGAGAACCATGTAGGTTTAACTAGCAAAATCAGGAAATCTTATTTGAAAAGATACATCGGATATTTGAGGGAAAAGAAAGGAAGTCCCTGGAATAATATAGCATGGCGTGCAGGAAGCCCGTCTGGAATACTAACACATTTGACTTGGAGATTCCAGCTGAAAAAATATCTTCATATCGAAGAATTTGAAAATGAAGTTAACGCGTATCAAAAAGGTACAGTTGAAAAATGGAATCATTGGATCCCGAATCAAATTGTTGTTGACAAAGCACAAATTGAGGTCTGCTATCGTGTCTGGATACGGAGCATGAACGATTTAGAAGAAAATGAATATTTATTGGACAATGAGATAGAGGCCTTTTCTGAAGATAAGAATCACGCTGGATTTTACCAGGTAGAATTGTGCGCAAAATTAAAGTCTTCAAATAGCCGATATTTTACGGCGTTGGATTTGCTTTATCAATTGGAGCAACAAATCGCTCAGAAAGAACTCCGAGACCATGTCTTTTTTGAAGGATTGGATGTAATTGAAAAAGATGAAGAGGGAATTCCGATGTTCTATCTGAGTTGTGGAAGTTAAAACACTAACTGATTCGGCGAATGTACGAATCAGTCAGCTTTATCTACGCAAAGGTTCGGTCGATGGTCCTACTCAATGTTACCCTTATATTTGATTGCATCATTGACATAGAGCACTGATTTCTTGGCATCGTATCGATAGCTATCCTTTTGGTAAATGTCATTATCAACTTTATCTAGGAGAATGTTATTTTTACTGGCTTCAGGTAAAAATAATTCTGCCTTTGACTTATTCGCTTAGCACAACGAAGGCACTTATAACGGCTTTTCCTTTTTCTACATCAACCGGATTTAAGCGAAAGCCAATAGTAAAGACCTGGATACAGCCCTGCTTGATCTCACTCCATGTTTGTCCTGCCGATACAAGACAGCCGTGCTCATCCTTGCTGCCGCCGATTGATGGCGTTTCTCCTTTCACGCTGTCAGTCGTCGCTGAATGTGTGGTTTCATTGTCCCTTTGAGCATTGTTACAAGCGGCTAAAGTAACAAGGCCGGCTACTATACATGCTAATTTTCTCATATGAATCAGGTTTTAAATTTTATGATGTTCATACAATAAATATACCACAGTGTTTCATCCTTAATAGATATATTGATGAGACTTCAGACCCTATTATAGATGAACTATACAGCTCAGTTATTTTCTTATTTTACATGCAGAAAGCTGCCTGCCTACTAGTTAGATTAATCAATTATAGGTGGGGGGTGTTAAAGCTTTACCGTTGATGATGCATATAACGTTCCAACCTTCGTATGCGCTGTTTATTCTTACCATCGACACGGGATGCAACTGCCCATATAGCTGCGGGAATCCAGCCCAGTATGGTCATCTGCAGAATCAAACAGAGGATACCGCTTAGGATCTTTCCGCGCAAAAAGAATGATAACCAAGGAAGTAAAACTGCTATTAATATCATAAATAATCGGTGAATTATAGAATAAAATACAAATCAGCGTATTGATTTATAAAAGTCGAAAATAATATCGACTAAAGCAAATTGCGTTACTTTTTTACTCTGTTTAAATGCATTAATAGGCAATGCGTAAAGGTTACGTTTTGTCAGAAAAAGTAAATGTTAAGAAAACTTAAAATATACTATTTGATCATTAAATTTTAAAATTTTAGCTTGGAGTGGCACCAATGTTGATATCTTCCTATCGTATAGCGTAGGTGCAGTTAACATAGAATAAATGACGGAAAACATGAGTAGTATTATTGAAAATTTAAACAACAAATATAGTGGATACCTGGAAGATGAAGGAAAATGGCTCAATGAAGGGTTTCAAAATATTTTTATCGATGGCGTGCCGAGTAAAGAAAATCTGAAAACATCAGTTTACCTCATGTTGCCACAAGAGATAAGAGAATACGTCGATCAATTGTTACCGAAAGACTGATTGTAAGTCCCCGACGACTTCAGATAATAGGCGATATGGCCCTATTTCATTTGCAAATAACTACAAATTTATTTTAGTTTGAAGATCTTTACGACGTATTAAAATCGTAACTCAAAAAAATAATTTGATTGATAATTCCCATGAGGCCATTTCACTTTCTATTCCAAGCTACATCTTGTCTGATTTTTTTATCTGGTATCCTGTATTCCTGTCAACCGAAAAACGGGGATAGGGTGATACTTGAAAAAATGGATAAAACATTCAATGTGTCCAGATTTTATGAACCCAAAATAAAGAGGAGTGAGGAATTGTTGCATGCAGATGTTAAAAATATGGATAAAAAAAGGCTAAAGGAAATCTTTGAAACTGCTATATTTAAAAAGGATACCCTGGCTATTTTCAATTCGGAAGGCAGTCTACCGACCGCATTTTACCTGGAATCTACCGGTGGTTGGGGGACAAGAAAGTTAAAGCCAGTCAAAAATTTTGGATATCGTTATACCACTGTTTCTTACAATGAAGAAAAAGATACCATAGCGCTCTTTAACGGAGTCTCATTTCCTTCCCTAACGATGGCGGAAGATCAAGGTGGTAAATTTGCTTATCTAAATGCGATGAAGAGCTCAAAAAATAGCGATGATTTTGATAAAATTCATCGCTATTTACAAAAAAACTATAGAGCACTAAAGCTTCAGAATGATGTCGGCGGCAGTATAGAAGGTTGGGAAAGCGAAGATTTTTATTATTTTTTACTAAAAAAAAATAGACGGGAAGAACAGATTTTCTCATTCGGGGAAGATGAAGACAATAAACCTGCAATCACTGAAATTGTCGATATCCGTTTGGAGATTTACGGTAAAATGTATATCCAAACGATGAGAAAAGAACACGTTTATCTACCAGATTATATCCCTCATGGCAATGAATAGACGTACAAATGGTTAGACACTCAGTCTTGATAAATCCACTAGCTTTAAATCTATCATCATTTCTCGATTCGCCAAAGAATAGGAACAGTAAAGAATAACAAAAGCAGATAAAGGAAATCAATACCCATAATAAAAAAATAATGATATAACTTTTGTTTTCGACATTTTTTATATATTTGTCGAACAATGACAGGTCAACAGGAAAATATTAGAGAAGAAATTATCTTATCTTCCATGAAAGTGTTTGAAACATATGGATTTGCAAGAGTCTCTATGCAGGATATTTCAAAAGCTTGTGGAAAGGGGCGGAGCACTTTGTATTATTATTTTACCAGTAAAATGGACGTGTTCGATGCAATTGCGGAGTACCTGTGTCAACAAGTATTTCAAGTTGCGAGTCAAACATATCATAGAGATGCTACATTGGAAGATAACCTAGTTGGTTTTTTACAGGCAAAATTGCGCCAAATCAACTTAATCACTAAGCGTTTTCATCTCGCATTTGAAGACATGAAGTCAGATCCAGCTTTGATGGTTTCAAAAACGCGTTACATGTTGGATGACGAAATCAAGCTGATCCGTGAAATGATTGAATTGGCCATTAAGAAAGAGGAGATTCAGCCACTTGGCGAAAATGACATCTTATTCTTATCGGAAATGTTAGTGACCACATCGCGTTGTTTTGAGCAGGAAGTTTTACTCTTTGATCGTTTTCCAGATTTTGAAGCCCGACTTTCTTGGCTAACAAGTATCTGTGTCAAGGGGCTTCGCTAATAGTTTTACAATAAGGAAAATTTTTTGGATAGTGAGGAATATACCTGCTGTTTTTTTGTTTTCTGATTCGACATTAATACAAAATATGTCTATATTAATTTTTAAACTCTTTTAATAAAAAACATATATGGGGAAAAGTACTGTGGCATTAAATGCAAAAGTGGGCAAGTCGGTAAAGCGTGTTGCATCAGAAAGGTGCATTTTGATTATGGTGGAGGGAGAGCAAGCCGGCCGTACTGAGATTATGGGACTGTTGGATCCAGATATAGATTGTTATTTATTAATCAACAGTGATGTAGAGCGGTTGGATGGGCTTGCTCTTGCGCTGGAAAATGAAAATAAAAAAGTTCGACTAGCCCGGGACATTGAAGAACTAAAGCAGATGCACTTTTTGAGCCATCACCTACAACAAATTGCCGTTAAAATTTTGAAATAATCTAAATATGTATAAAGTAGTTTATTCGTTGTCTCGCAAGCTAAAATGGAGAGCCAGCGAGATTTATCATTTTCTCTATCAGAGTTTCCCTGAGATAAAAAATATTGATCTCATGTTGGATGACCAACAATTTCTGCTTGTCCTTCGGATGAGTAGCCGACTAGAATTCTCTATTCTGAATATATGTCAGCAGCAAGGTTTGACAATGCAATTTGTACAAGTAGAGGATACTGATTAGTGCATCTGGTTTATAACACTTCGTATATTTAAAGTGCTTTTTAACCCAGTATGTGATGAGCCATAAAGAAACTGCAATTTGAGCCTTCGAATAATGCTAATTTAAAAGTTACTATTTACTTTTACTTTAATTCCTTCAAAACATTTTTCACATCCAGTGGTTATTTTTATCGCGTGGATGGATTTAGGAGCTATGGGGATTTTAGGCATTTATTCAAAAATAATATAACGATTTTATCAAGTATGAGTACATTTTCAATTAAAGCGTTTGGCACAAGCGCACCAGCTGCCGAGCTGCAACAGATGGCTATTGAACGGCGTGAAGTCACTGGAAAAGATGTCGAGATTGATATCTTATTTTGTGGTGTTTGTCATTCTGACTTACATACAGCGCGAAACGAGTGGGGTGGGACTGTTTACCCAAATGTACCCGGCCATGAAATTGTAGGACGAATTACTAAAGTTGGGGATGCTGTAACCAAGTTTAAAGTCGGCGATTTAGCCGGCGTAGGTTGTATGGTAGATAGTTGTCGTGAATGTGAAAGTTGCAAAGAAGGGCTGGAACAATATTGTGAAAATGGAAATATCCAAACATACAATGGACACGATAAACATCTCAACAAACAGACGTTTGGTGGTTATTCCGAACGCATAGTGGTGGATGAGGGTTTTGTGCTTCATATCCCTGCAAATTTGGACCTCGCAGCAACAGCTCCTTTATTGTGTGCCGGAATTACTACCTATTCCCCGTTGAGACATTGGAATGTCGGACCAGGACAAAAAGTTGGTATAGTTGGTATTGGTGGTTTGGGACATATGGGTGTCAAAATAGCCAAAGCAATGGGCGCTCAAGTGGTTGTGATTACAACTTCTGTTTCGAAAGTCGACGATGCCAAACGGTTAGGTGCTGATGAAGTCATCTTATCAACCGATGCAGAACAAATGAAAGAGCATGCGGGAACATTACATTTCATTTTAGACTGCGTTTCGGCACAGCATGACATCAATGCCTATTTAAGTTTATTGAAGCGGGACGGTTCACTGACCCTTGTCGGTGCTCCAGAACATCCATTACCCGTCGCTCCGTTTAGTCTGATTCCAACGCGTAAAAGTTTTTCAGGCTCGATGATCGGTGGAATTGCAGAAACGCAGGAGATGCTTGATTTTTGCGGTAAGCACAATATTACATCTGATATCGAGCTAATTAAAATGCAGGATATCAATCATGCCTACGACAGGTTACTGAAAAGTGATGTTAAATATAGGTTTGTTATCGATATGGCAAGTTTGAAAAACTAATCCAATATAATTTTTAACCCTGAACCATCAGGCATCATATCTATTACTCTTGATGGTTTAGTTTGTATAGCATTAATGATGACTAATTGCTGCACTGACCATTTGTGCCGAAGAGTTGTTAGCTAAGATTAGGGAATGGAAAATTCGTCATTTTATGGAAAAAATTAAAGTTACTATATTTTGGTTTCGCCGGGACTTACGCTTAGATGATAATAGCGGTCTTGCTCGCGCGTTGACGATTGGAATCCCTGTATTGCCCATATTCATATTTGATGAGGAAATTTTGGAGCAATTGGAAGATAAAGGGGACCGTAGGCTTCATTACATTCATCAAGCGCTAACGCATATCAATGCTGTACTGCAAGAAAGTGGTGCCTCGTTAAATACATTTTATGGTAAACCTATCAATATTTTTAAAGACCTAGCTGAAAAATTTGACATCCAGGGAGTTTATTGTAATCGAGATTATGAGCCGAAGGCAATTCGTAGGGACAAGGAAATTTTCGAATATTGCAAATCGATTGAAATTCCTTTCAAAGCTATAAAAGATCAGGTAATTTTTGATAAGGGAGACATTTTAAAGAATGATGGAACGCCATATACGGTTTATACACCGTATGCAAAAAAATGGCGGGAGAAATTGAGCCCCGACGATTATCGTTCCTATACTTATGGAACGGAATTTTTCTTTCAGCAAAAACAGCAGCAAATCATTCCGTTAAAACAGATGGGTTTCTTAGAAACAGACCTCATTTTTGAAGAACCGCATCTGGATGCGAGTATCATAGACCATTACGATGAAACACGCGATTATCCAGCTTTAACGGGTACCACCAAATTGGGGATAGCACTTCGTTTTGGAACCATCAGTGTTCGTAAATGTGTTGCATTTGCGTTAAAACATAATGCAACATGGTTATCTGAGTTGATCTGGCGTGAATTTTTTATGCAGATACTTTATCACTATCCCCATGTCGTTACCGAATCCTTTAGAAAGCAATACGACACTATACCATGGCGGAATGATGAAGAGGAATTTCTGCAATGGTGCAAGGGAGAGACCGGATATCCCATGGTCGATGCAGGCATGCGACAATTGAATACTTCAGGCTATATGCACAATCGTGTACGAATGGTCGTGGCAAGTTTTCTTTGCAAGCATTTATTGGTCGACTGGAGGTGGGGGGAGGCTTACTTCGCTCAAAAGCTAAATGATTATGACCTGTCTGCCAACAATGGCAACTGGCAGTGGGCCGCTGGGAGTGGCTGTGATGCCGCACCTTATTTTCGGGTTTTCAATCCGGCTCTGCAAGCGGAAAAGTTTGATAAAAATCAGGAATATATAAAAAAGTGGGTACCGGAATTAGGTACTGCAGATTATTGCCAGCCTATGGTAGATCACCAAATGGCTCGCGATCGAGCAATAAAAACCTATTCGACGGCTTTGAAATAAAAATGCCAATGTCTGCCTAGAACGTCAGGTTTTACTAACTGGCAAACAGGGATAGACATTGGCTATTTGTGAATTTACTAATCTAAGAATTCATCGACAAAAGCGTCGAACACCTGTGGATTTTCGGCTTGAACCCAGTGACCTGCATTAGGTATTGTTTTAAACTCAGCACTTGGAAATTGTTCCTTGATCTTTGCCTTATCTTCCGGTAATATATATCTTGATTTCTCGCCCGCTAAAAATAAAGTGGGGCCGCTATATATCCCTGATTTTACCCCTACTGTTATAAATTCAGTATATTTATTTTTTAAAACATCCAAGTTAAAGCGCCAATCTAATTTTCGATCTGCTCTGATATATACATTTTTTAATAAAAATTGGATAACACCGGGGTCGCTTAAATAGTGCTCAATCTTATCTTGTACATCCTTTCTAGTTTCTAACGTCGTGATAGCTACAGCAGACAATGCATCGAAGATATCTTCATGATGTGGAGGATAAGCTTTGGGAGCTATATCAGCGATAATCAGTTTTTCAATTTTTTCTGGATGGTCGATAGCAAATTGCATGGCCACTTTTCCACCCAAAGAGTGCCCCAGAAGTACTATTTTATCTGCTCCGATGGAGCCTATATAAGTAAGAAGGTCGTCTACCATCACTTCTATTGACATTTCGTCACTGTGAAAGCTACGACCATGGTTACGTAGATCGAGTAAATGTACCTGTCTTTTCTCGCCGAAACTACGGCCAAAGGATCCCCAGTTATCTGCCATTCCGAATAGACCGTGCAGCACAATTAATGGCGTTCCACCATTATTTGCACCATATATTTTACTGTGTTGTAGTTCTTTCAATGTCATGATAGCTCCAATTTCAGATTTTCATTTGTATGCGATGAGTATATGTAGCGAAGTTAGCTTTTGTTGCTGAATTTTTGAACCAAATTATGTAAAACATTTATCCCTTTAGAAATTCATTCCATGTTATTATCATTGCCACTTTTCGACAGATTTCGCAGGGCATTACTGGCTATATATTCTTTGCCGCTCCACTAAGCAAAAGGTTGATTGTTTACAATGGGAATAAAATTTTTATTAAAAGTGATTTTCATCACTTTTTTCTTGAAAAGTAAAATCTATCTTTACTACAGTAGCACTTACAAGGATATTATTGAACTTGCTATTAATAAATTTAGCCATAAAAAATATATTATTTGGGGGTTTTCTCTTACGAGAGGCCCCTAATCTTTTTTACCATCGCTCAGGTTACGTGGAGTGTTTATACACTTTTTCATAGGCTAAATTCTTGGTTAAAAAAAATGCCCCATTTTAGTCGCTTTCAATAAATTATTCAAAATGGTTGAAGAATATCTAGCTATTGAAAACTAAAAAATTGCATTTTCTGCAGTTAATATAATAGGGGAGCCATCAGTAATCAGAATCATGTGTTCATGCTGAGCCATGAAACCGCCCTTATCGCCAACCATAGTCCAGCCGTCACTGAGTTCAGTGGCGTAAGTTGATGCTGTTGAGATAAAGGTTTCAATAGCAACCACAGTGTTTTTACGAAACCTGCGTTGGTCGAAGCGATTTTTATAATTCAGCAATTCATCAGGCTCTTCGTGCAGACTTTTTCCTACACCATGTCCACCAAGATTTTTGATAACTTTATACCCCCTTTTTTTAGCTTCAGTTTCAATAAGATGCCCAATGTCTGCTATTTTTACGCCGCCACGGATGTTATTGATTGCTTTTAGAAGAATTTCTTTGGACGCTGTTACCAATTTTTCATGTTGATGTATATCTTTTCCGATAACAAAGGAACATCCATTATCAGCCCAATAGCCATCGAGCTCTGCAGATACATCAATATTGATCAAATCACCCTCTTGCAGTATCCTTTCTGCATGCGGTATTCCGTGACAAAATTCGTTGTTTACACTAATACAGGTATAGCCAGGAAATCCATACGTAAGTGCTGGAGCAGAATTTGCACCCATGCTTTGTAATATTTCGGCTCCATATTCGTCAAGCTCTTTCGTAGACATTCCCACTTGAGCATATTCTATCATGGATTTTAACGTCTTTGCAACAGCATTGCTAGCTTTTTGCATGCCTGTTAATTCGGTTTCATTCGTTATGGACATCGCTAATATTTATTGTGAACATGTAAGATCTGTTCCCAGAACATGTGGTTCTATTGGAATATAAACCGATATAAAATTCTTAATTGAATTCGATTAAAACAGCGATTTAATTCCTATTCAAAGCAAATATACGACATTTTAACAACTAAGGTTACGGAGGACGGATGGTAAAGCATATTTAAGAATGTCAACAGTTTGATCCCTGAAATTTGATGTTTAGACATTTGATTTTTTATGTATCTTTACATAACTTTAATGAGTTGCTATAGATCATTTAAATTGGAAAAAATGGCTTTGTTAGATAATCTGGAGTGGCGCTATGCCACAAAAAAATACGATCCTTCGAAAAAGGTCGCTCAACAAGATTTAGACAAGATTTTGGAAGCTGCACGAATGGCACCCAGTTCCTCGGGTCTTCAGCAGTTTCGTGTAATCGTGATTAAAAATCAGGAATTAAAAGAAAAAATAGTACCCATAGCCTGGGGGCAACAGATTGTTGCTGATAGTTCGCATTTGCTGGTATTTGCAGGATGGGATAAATATACTGACGAGCGAATTGACAGCACTTTTGACCAAATGAATGCATCACGTGGTTTACCACTTGATACAACAGATGAATATAAGAATAACTTAAAAGCACAATTGGCGACTTTTACCGAAGAGCAGCAGGCTGCGCATGCGGCAAAACAAGCCTATATTGCTTTTGGGTTGGCAATTGCGCAAGCAGCAGAACTAGGTATTGATGCAACACCAATGGAAGGTTTTTCAAATGTGGAGTTAGATCAATTGCTAGGATTGGACAAACTTGGGTTGAAGAGCGCGACCATGCTCCCTTTGGGATATCGTATGGAAGGGGAAGACTGGTTGTTGAAATTGAAAAAGTTTAGACTTCCAAAAGAAGAGTTTTTGATCGAACTTACCTAGGCAGTCGCTTTAGCATACTGAAAAGCGTTTCAAATAATTTTTGAAACGCTTTTTTTTCGCTCTTAATGCTATTGAAATTGATGAGCAATGCGATTGAGTATCGTGCAGACATTTTTAGGTTTACTATTGTCCAACGGCTAAAATAATTCTATTTTTCCAACGTAATTGCCTTTACAGCGAATGCGAAGTGATTATAGATAGAAGATAAACTTGCATTCAAAAGTGTTTAGAAGAAAAGGGCGCATATTTGTTGAAACGTTTATCTTTTTGCTTCTATATTTTCCAATAATTCGATGGCATCGTAAAGAACACCTGCTTCACCTCTAAAAGTTCCTGAACCCTCTGGTTTGTTATCCTTTGTGTACCATTCATAAAAACCTTTATTTTTGATAACACGGGCAAGCATCGGCTGTATTTGCGTATAAGCTTCCTGTTGAAAGCCATTTTTAACGAGCTGCTGAATCATACGACCACCAAACCAGGTCCAGTCCCCACCATTTTGATAACCGTAAGGATACATGCCTTTGTTCTTAAACGAGCCTGCCGGATAAGTCGGGTACACAGTAAGTCCAATTGTTGCTGCACCAGCGTCCTTTACATTTTTAATCATTTTATCCAATGAAACTTTTATTTGCTCTTTGCTGAGCAAATTAGCCTCAATAGCAATTGCTGTTCCACCATGATAATAGATTTGATTTTCATCAAAATCAGCCGCAAAAGGAGAGCCTTTGATATAAATATGGGGAATAAACTTTTGGTTCTTTTCATCCCAAAGGTGTTTCATGGTATTACTTGCTATAGACGCTCTGATTTTTCCCCACTTTTCTTTTTTCTCAGGGAAAAGATCCATGTAATTGTCAAGCGCGATCAAAAACATTGCATTGTCGTAGATGTCCAAAGCAATATGCGAATTTTCATCGAGGTGGACACCCCAATCGTGTTCAGGTTGAACGTCACCCCAATCGACCGTAGTTGCTCCCCAAAGTAAACCATAAGTAGCATTATAACGTTTGCCCAATAAAAATTGTAAAGCATGCTCCATGCAATCCTTTACAGTCGAATTTCCAATTTTTCCATCGAGAAAAGCCTTATCTTTCGTTGCAGCGATATATTTATGTACCGCTTGGATTAAAGAAGACTCCTGGTCCGTTTCAACTGTATTTTTGTGTGCTGCATAATCAGGAGCTAAGGGACTAGTGATGGTATAATAGTCCGATACGCCATTTTTTAAGCTGGATTTTTTGACAAAACCATCGGCAATATTACCATCAGGACCTTGTAGCTTAAAAAACAAAGCTAATTGATCTTTGATCTGTTCATGGGGATGTACTTTTGTTGCTAAGGTGATAAATGTATTGTAATCTCTAATCCACACCTCACTGTATCCATCCCCGCATTGAATCCACTTTTAATGACGTTCGTAGCCATATCTTTTACAAGATTGAAACTGCTGTCTTTTTGGATGCTGTCCTGTAAATTGTTTGTCGAAACTTTACCGCCAGCATTTTGGCAGGACAGTAATAGGAGAGACGAAGATAATGCAAAAAATATAGTTCCCATTGTGCTGTTAGTTTATAGTAAATGGTTTGATTAACATTTGGATTCTTTGACAAAAGATTGGATAACCTTTGCCTTATCGTTTCCTAAATTACGCAATGTATAGGATCCAGCAGCAGCAGGAACAGCAAAAGTCTCTGCATAATGAAAGACTTTCTTCATGCCATTTGCTGTCGTCAGCTCAATTGCCTCCCCCTCCACAAGCATCATGATGTGACACTGTCCTTGTGTTTCAATTGCAACATCCTCATCGAATTCGTATCTAAAAACATCGTAGAAATGATCTTCATGCGTTGGCAAATGTATTCTTGTTGCTTGCGCATCAAGGGCTACTTCAGTGGGCTGAGCGAGTAGTGTGTTTTTTACGACATCACCTTTTCGGCTAAAATTGAGGTTGGCGAATGCTCTATCAATATTTAATGGGCGTGGTTTCCCATCTAAATCCGGACGCAACCAGTCGTACATTTTAAAGGTATAATTGTAAGGTGTTGCACTGATTTCGAGTACGAGATTATTCACGCCGGAAGAATGTACGGTACCGTGTGGTATCAAATACAATTGGTGTTTCTTGGATTCGAATTTTTGAACGTATTGCTCGATATCTATGGCTGTTCCAGTATGGAAGCTCTCTTCTAAAGCTGAGCGAAATTTGTCTGCATCAATGGATTGCTGAAAGCCCAGATACACTTGTGCGTCCTCTTTTCTATCAACGATATAGTATGATTCGTCCTGTGTAAAGTTTTCTCCAAATTCTGTTTTTGCATAGGCTGGACTAGGGTGACATTGAATGGATAGGTTGCCGCCATTAAAGGTATCCAGAAAATTGAAGCGTATTGGGAATTCAACATCGAAACGTTGCTGTGCATGCCCCAGTACGTTGGCACTTTCTTGAAACATCAATTGATCAAATGAAATTTCGAGTGTATGTCCATCTGCTTCGAGCAAAATGCCATTCTCAGGGACAATCATTTCGAAGGACCACGCATAGTTTTTGACATGCTGATCTATGCCTGAAAGGTGCTCTTTCATCCACTGTCCACCCCATACGCCGGGTTCAAAAGTTGGTCGTACGCGGAAGTAATTTTGGGACATGGCTCGCAACGTATCGCGTAGATCTTTCCGTGTGATCCATGGTAAGCTATGGGACGATTGTTGATCGGCAAGAATTTCGACACGGGAAAGGATGGACCTTTTATGTCTATTCAATATTTCCCAGTCGACAAAATAGTAACGCTTGTAGGTTTCCTTTTGATTGGTCTGTGTTGAACAACCTAAATTTAAAGCTTCTCCCGCACGCATACGTTGAATTAGCACGTTTTTGGGCAGATCAATAAACATCAGCTGACTAGACGTATCGACTAACGATGCTCCAGGGCCATAAAAGATGGTATACTCAGCTTGTCTTGATTCGGAGTTTGCTCGTATGTTTTGAAGGTCCGCAAGCTTTTGGGTGTCAAAGCATTCAATGAGTTGAATCCTGGCTTTTTTTCCAAATAATGGATCGTCGCCACCGAGGTATGGTCCGACAAGCTCCTGGATCGCTGATTCGGCTTTTAAAGCTGAATCCATGGCAATAAATCGTGGGGCTAGGCCCTGTTTTTCAAGTTCTTGCTTCAGGTTGGGGATAATTGTATCCCAGTCAACACCTACAAAACCATCAATGCTATGTATATTATGTGTAATGAGATGTGCAACAAGATTCGGGTAGGAATTTGATAATGTTCCTTGAACCGGAAACGTCGGTGTGATTTCGTACTGAAAAGTTTTGGTTTGCGTATTGGAATACATTTTGATGTAAATTTTTATTGCCAATGAATAATGCTAGAGCAAATAGCTTTTGCTTACTTGTTTGTCGATTTTTTGTAGTGTTTATCAATCCAGAATTTTTCAATCTCCTCCAAAGGTTTGCCCTTTGTTTCCGGAAGGAATACAAGTACGACAAGGAATGCGATGGCACAGAAAAGTGCAAACAACCAGAACGTATAGCAGGCGCCCCAGGAAGCGAGAAGAATAGGCGTTAGTTGCCCCACGGTCGCATCGGAAATCCACATCACCATAATACTGATACCCATGGCACGAGCCCGGATGGCATTAGGGAAGATTTCGGCTGCGACGACAAATTTTAGTGGGCCAATGGAAAAAGCAAAGAAAAATAAGAACGAAAGTATAGCGATAATCAATGCGATATTATTGACTTGACCTTGATTAAAAAGATATCCAGTAACCAGCAAACTCAGGGTAGCCCCTACCGTTCCCAAAAGATATAAGGGACGTCTACCCCAATTGTCAACCTTCCAGATGGCAAAGAAAGTAAATAACACATTGGCGGCTCCAAAGAATAATTGAGCATGATAGGAATTATTTAATGAAATACCAGATTCAAGCAATATGCTCGGACCATAGTAGACAATTGCGTTTATGCCACTCAGCTGTGAAAATAAAGGAAGGAATAAGCCCAATAGGAAGGCCTTGCGATAAATAGGCGAGAAGAGATCACGTAGATTTCCCTTCGAGGAAACGTTGCCGAACTCTTGTATATCCGATAGTCCTAATGCGTCACTGATTGCTGCAACTTCCGTGTTCCGCCCATTTTTAGATAGCCAACGTGGACTTTCAGGAATAAAGTAAACTCCGATGCATAACAATAAAGCCGGTACTGCACCAACTAAAAACATAGTTCGCCAGAGTTCATTTTGCTGTGCAGAGCTATATTCGAGAATCAAATAATTGCTGATATACGCAAAAAGGATACCGAATGTAATAGCGAGTTGGTAACAGGTGACTGATCTTCCTCTAAATTTACTTGGCGATATTTCCGCGAGATACAAGGGGACAACAATTGATGCTATTCCAACACCCAAGCCCCCAATGATTCTACTTGCAATTAATATGCTATAAGAAGGACTGAATCCACAGCCAATTGCTGAGCATAAAAAGAGCAGGGCAGCAGTAACAAACGCTGGTTTTCGGCCGTATTTATCTGTTAATGGTCCTGTGAAAAATACACCAAAAATACAGCCTAGCAAGGCTGAACTGACAAAAACGCCCTCTTGAGCGGGAGATAGTCCGAAAAATTGCTTTACTAATGGCAATGCACCTGCAATTACAGCCATATCGAAACCGAAAAGGAGTCCTCCAAGTGAAACGATACATAAAATGATGATAAATCTCTTTGACATCTGCTGTTTATATTAATATGTATATACATACAAACATATATCTATTTTTTTAATTATTCAAAAAATCTTATTTTAGCACAAGCAATCCAACTGATGAATTTAAAAATAGATCATAAAAGCCCTGTTCCGCTGCATATACAAGCAGAGAATCTGTTACGCGAATTAATCAAGCAGCCTGAATATATAGAGGGTAAGTTATTGCCCAACGAAATTGAATTAGCAAAAAGATTGGCAATTTCCCGTTCTACTTTGCGTTTGGCGATCAATAAACTAGTCTACGAGGAGTTGCTCATTAGAAAGAAGGGAATAGGCACGAAGGTGGCTAGTTCCAAATTTAGTTCCAAATCCAAGAATTGGCTGAGTTTCTCACAAGAGATGAAAAACCGAGGAATTGAGGTAAAGAATTTTGAGCTTCACGTCAGCTGGGTTGTTCCGGACAAAGCAGTCTCGAAGTTTTTTAATGTAGATGAGGGCCAAAAGCTATTAAAACTAGAACGTCTGAGAGGAAAGAAAGATGACCCATTTGTTTATTTTATATCTTACTTCCATCCGCGTATAGGTTTAAACGGCGATGAAGATTTTAAGAGACCTTTATATGAGATCTTAGAAGCAGATTATCATGTCATTGCAGATCTTTCTCAGGAAGAGCTGGATGCGATGGCCGCGAATAAATTTATAGCTGATAAATTGGAGATTAATATCGGTGATCCTATTCTGTCCCGCAAGCGCTTTGTATTTGACCAATCTGGGAAGCCTATTGAATATAATTTGGGGTTCTACCGCGCGGAAAGTTTTACCTATACTGTCGAAAGCAGAAGAGATTATTAGGAAATTCACTCATCCTTTTTGAATGGATCAATTGGATGAGTGAATAGCTAATTTATTTATTCTTTTAATGATTCTTTTCCAGGGTAGTTTCAGCCCAGCTTTCTAGGAGAGTTATTGCTTTACTCAGCACGCCTGCTGAACCTTTGAATTTTCCTGATCCACTGGGTACGTTATTTTGACCATACCATTCGTAAAATCCTTTGTTTTTCACAACCCGATCGATCATCGGTTGGAGTTCGGTATAGGCTTCCTGATAAAAGCCATTTAAAACGAGTTGCTGGATCATCCGTCCGCCAAACCAGGTCCAATCACCACCATTTTGGTATTGGTAAGGCTGAGCCATTCCGCCGATGAAAAATCCAACTGGATAGGTTGGGTATAAGGTCAATCCAATACTCGGCATGCCAGATAACCGCACGTTTTCAAGCATTTGTTTGTTGACTGTTTTTATTTCTGAAGGTGTCAGTAGCTCCGCTTCTATAGCGATGGCGGTGCCGCCATGATAATGGATCGTATTTTCATCAAATGCTTTAGGAATAGGTGATGTCTTAGGGTATATGTGCGGAATGAATTTTTGTTTTTTCTTATCCCATAAATAACGTCTACTGTTCGTTTCGAGACTCTTTTTTAATCCTTTCCATTCCGCCACCTTGGGAGAGTTGTGCTGGATTTCAATTAAGGTCTGCAATGCAATAATAAACATCGCGTTGTCATAAATATCGATTGCCTCATTGGAAAGTTGGTCATTCCAATCACAACCAAAGCTGTCGTTGGGCTGTACATCTCCCCAATCTGCTGTCATCGCACCCCAAAGTAGCTGATACTTTTGGTTGAACCGTTCCTTTTTCAGATAATCCAACATAAGTTGGATACGGTCTTTTACAGAAATTCCACCGATAGACTCCTCCAAGATACTGTAATCCTTTGATTTTATTATGTATTTACCCAACAATTGGATGAGTGACGTTTCCTGGTCGGTTTCTACCGTGTTTTTAAAACCCACATGATCAGGAGCGTTTTTTGAATAATAGGGTGTATCATCATGCCAGGTAAAGTCTTTCTTTAGTACATAGCCGTCTACCATTTCGCCATTGGGCTGTTGCATCTTAAAAAATACTAAAATAGCCCCTTTAATGTCCGTTTGGGACCGCTCTTCCAATGCGGTTTCGATGAATGTATTGAGATCTCTGGCCCAAATTTGTGAGTAGCCACTTCCCGCATTGAAACCTTCTTTGATGACCTCTCGGGCAAGGCTGTCCACATATTTTAGGTTTTGATCCGCTAGAATGCTTTTTGCTAACTTAAGTTGCGCGATACGGTCGGGTTTTGTTTGTTGTGCTGATAGTTGGGTTCCGAGTAACAGAAGTATTAGACTAAAAAATGTGGTGTTTTTTTTCATTGTGGTTGTATTGTAATTAATTAGGATTGACAAGTGTACCTGTCAATCATTGGTATTTATTTCAACGTTAATTTGTATTTATTTCAGGCTTGTGATCGAAGATCAGCCGTTCGATGTGTATTTTTTTTGAATTTATTTACTGGTTATATTTTAATATGTATGTACAATCAAAGTTGTGGAAAAATGTCAGTATATAGACTTTAACAGTGTTTTATTTGATTAGTATTTAAAATTTTACAAATTTAGGCGTTGCGATGTAATCTGTTAAGTCGTTAAATTAGGTAAGAAAATCTAACTCATGTTTATACATACTGTATTTTTTTGTAAGTTTGCTGTAGAACCTAATTGAGAACAATGGTAAAGCGTATCATTTATTATTTTTGTAGTTTATTTGTGAGTACGGCGGCTGTTTTCGCACAGCAGAAAACAGATTTGACCGTTTTTGTAAAACCTAATATTGGATCCGTCCATAGTCGATATTTCTTTTATACACCAGCAGCCGTACCTTTTGGAATGGCTAAGCTCGCTCCGAGCACAAATGGAAGCTATGGGAACAAGTCGGGCTGGGAGGCCGTGGGTTATGACGATAGGCATACTTCAATAGAAGGCTTTGCTAATTTTCACGAATTTCAGGTAGGCGGAGTGGTATTTGCACCATCCGTTGGAAAATTGAAGACAATGCCCGGTCAACTTGATCGTCCACAAAGCGGTTATCGTTCCGATTTTGACAAGAAGGATGAATTTGCCACTTCTGGCTATTACCGTGTCAAGCTAAAAGATTATAATATACTTGCTGAGCTTACGGCAACGAAGCGTGTCGGTTTTCACCGCTATACTTTTCCAAAAACGGAAGAAGCCAACCTTATTTTCGATATTGGCCATGTGATGGGGGAAAGTGGGCCAGTCGTGGATGCTGAGGTCAATTACGACAAACAACACGTGTGGGGCTATGTAGTCACCAATCCTGTATACGTACAAAAATATCAGCAGGGGGCTACGGTCAAAATGTTTTTCTTTGCGGAGATCAATAAACAACCGAAGTCTTTTGGGACATTTAGAGATTCTATAACTTTTGACCAACATACGCGCATAAAAGGAAAAGGAGCTGGAGTATATCTGAAGTTTGGCACTGAAGCAGGCGAATCAATATACATCAAGACGGGTTTATCTTATACTTCTGTAGAAAACGCACAACTGAATTTGCTTAAAGAGGCGAAGGATATGTCGTTTGATGCTGCAAAGAATAATGCCTTGCAAACCTGGAATAGTGAACTGGGAAGAATTTTGGTGGAAGGGGGAAAAGCAGACGACCGCATTAAATTTTATACCGGATTGTATCATGCTTTACTTGGCCGTGGGCTTGCAAGCGATGTAAATGGTGCATATCCCAAAAATGACGGCTCGGTGGGGCAGATTGCCCTAAATAAGCAAGGGCAACCGATTCATCATCATTATAATACCGATGCTATCTGGGGCGCATTTTGGAATTTGACACAGTTGTGGTCTATTGCGTATCCAGACTATTACAACGACTGGATTCAGAGTCAATTGTTGGTCTATCGCGATGCAGGTTGGTTAGGAGACGGTATTGCCAACAGTAAATACGTTTCGGGTGTAGGAACTAATTTTACGGGTTTGGCAATTGCAGCGGCCTATAATGTGGGTATTCGTGACTATGATGTGAATCTTGCTTATACTGCGGTGCGCAAAAATGAATTGGAAGCGAAGGACCGTCTGCCAGGAGCAGGTAAGTTAGATGTCGGAGTCTTTGTCCGTAAAGGCTATTCGCCCTATATTGAAGACAATAGTGTGAGTCCGGAATTAATGACTAGCGGCTCTCCGTTTGGCGCCTCCCACACATTGGAATATGCTTTTTCAGCCGGAGCCGCTTCACAATTTGCAAAATCATTGGGGCACCAAAAAGATTATGTTAAATTTCAGGAATTATCTGACGGGTGGCGCACGCTTTACGATGCCACAACGAAGTTTATGCGCCCAAAGGATAGTGTAGGGAAATTTATATCAAACTTTAATCCTTATGCATCATGGCGTGGATTTCAGGAAGGAAATGCTTGGCAATATACGTTTTACGTTCCGCATGTTCCACAAGAATTGGTTAAGTTGGTAGGAAAGGATTTATTCAACCGACGATTAGATAGTATCTTTACGGTGTCACAGAAGAACGTTTTTGGAGGGGGCACCCATATTGATGCTTTTGCTGGAATTGAAAGTCTCTATAATCATGGTAATCAACCGAACCTGCATATCTCTTGGCTGTTCTATTTTTCTGGTAGACCTGACCTAAGTCAGAAATGGGTTCGGGAAATTTGCAATGAATTTTATGGTACGGATGCCCTACACGGCTATGGCTATGGACAGGATGAAGACCAAGGCCAGCTCGGAGCTTGGTATGTCTTATCCAGTATAGGGCTATTTGATGTACGGAGCTTAACCACCGAACAGCCAGCGTTTCAGATTGGCGCACCTCTGTTCGATCGGGTAACGATACAATTACCGGAGAAATTGCGAAAAAATAAATTTATAATTCAGGTGACTAAAGAGCAGCCCAATAATTATATTGTGGATCAGGTTCGGTGGAATAATCGCCCGTGGAAAGGTTGGCAACTTCCTTTTGAACGTCTGATGGAAGGTGGGATTTTAGAGCTCAAGTTGAAAGGTAACTAAATTTAAACAATAAAAAAATAGCCCCATTCGGGGCTATTTTCAGGTAGGTTGGTTTGTTGATTGCCTACGCGATTTCGGCAATAAAATTCCCATCTTGATCCAAATCTGCCTTATGAGCTGCAATTTGTTGAAGATTAATATGACCGATTACATATTTGAAATCTGATGCGTAATATCGTTCTGTGATTTCACTGAAGTTTAACTTTTCAATCAGTGCATCGTCAGCATATCTCAAATAGACTTTGATTAAATAATCTTGGCTATAACTTAATGTGCTGGATTCTAAGTGTTTTTTATATTCATAACGGTATCCATAACGAAGGGCTGCAATATCTGACAATACTGCAGAACCAGTTGGATGACCACCCGCCCCTTTACCGTAGAAAAACTGTTCGTCTGCAAATGCCGCTTTAACCAATACACCGTTGTTTTCATTTTCCACATTATAGAGCATGCTGTCTTTACCTATCAGACGTGGTAATACATAAAGTACAACCTTGTCGCCGTCAATCTCTTTTGCAGTCGGTATCAATTTGATCTTGAAATTTTTCTCTTTTGCAAAACGAATATCTTGTTGCCCGAGTTTGTCTATACCAATATTAAAGACATCGTCTGGTTTGACATAGATCCCATACGCGTGTGAAGCAACAATACATACTTTAAATTTGGGGTCAAATCCACCTACATCCAAGGTTGGATCTGTTTCTGCAAATCCGAGTTCCTGTGCTTTCTTCAAAGCATCTGCATAGTGCTGGTTTTCATTGAAAACTTTAGATAGAATATAGTTGGAAGATCCATTAAAAATGCCACTAACAGAGTGGAGTAGTTCATTATCATAATACTCTTCTAAATTCCGGATAATGGGAATACTTCCGCAAACAGCACCTTCATACAATAAGCTTGTGCCATATTCATGCTGGATATCGACCAGTTCCTCCAAATGGCTCGCAATCATTTTTTTATTGGCTGAAACCACATTTTTTCCCGATTTCAGTGCGCGAACAGTTAGTTGGTAAGCTGCTTCGGCATCATCAATCAGTTCGACAACAGTATTAATTTCTGGATCACCTAAAATTGCCTCCGCGTCAGTAGAAAACAGCTCCGCTGGTAGCGAGCGTTTTTTATTACCGTTTTTAATGACGAACTTCTTGATTTCCAGATTAAGATTTTTGGTTTTGATAATATCATAAAGACCTTGGCCTACAACACCAAATCCAAACATCCCTATTGTTAATTTATTGCTCATATCTCTTCTTATATTCTCTTATTATATTGTTCAATCTCTTATACTAATTCAGGAACACATGCTTTCTCCGCTCTCAGAAAGTGGCTAATAGTTTCCGTTAGTTTTGTTGTTTCGATTAAAAAGCCGTCATGACCATAGGTTGATTCAATCTCTTCGTAACGAGCATTGGGAATATGCTGTGCTATGAATTGTTGCTCTTGTGGAGGAAACAATAAATCTGTATTGACACTTAATACCAATGTTGGACAGCTAATGCTTGCTAATGCAGATTCAATAGACAATCTACCGCGCCCCAAATTGTGGCTATCCATTGCTTTAGTCAGGAAATAATAGCTGTAAGCATTGTAGCGGTTTACTAATTTTTCCCCCTGATAGTTTTGATAAGATGACGCTTTGTAGTCGCCTAGCTTATTATTATCATTTTCGCTCTGCGTATTACTATAGGTTGTATAATTACGGTACGACAGCAATGCCATTGAACGTGCCACCTTTAGTCCCTTAGCACCGCCATCAGGATGGTTGGCATAAAAGGTGCGGTCGGTTGTAATGGCAAGGCGTTGGCTCTCATTGAATGCAATACCCCATGGTGAATGAACAGCATTTGTGCCAACGACGATTAAATGATCGATTGCGATTGTGTTGGACGCCGCCCATTCCAATGCCTGCTGCCCCCCTAATGAGCCCCCGATCAGAACGTTAATACGCTTGATTTCCAGATGGTCAGCAAGAAATTGGTGTGCACAGGCCAAATCTTTTACCGTAAACTCCGGAAATGATAGATAATAGGGGTGCCCAGTGGATGGGTTAATAGACAATGGGTTGCTACTGCTATAGGCCGACCCAATGACGTTGGCGCAGATGATATAATAGTCGCTCGGGTCAAATAAGTCATCGGTTCCAAAAAGGCCCGGCCACCAATCCAAGACGTTCGCATTGGCCGTTAGGGCATGACATACCCAGATCACATTGCTGCGATCTGGATTAAGTTTGCCAAACGTCTCATAACTGATTTGTAAATCAGTAAGCTCTCGTCCATTTTCAAATACAAAAGGCTTCGGGTGCAGATAAATATGCTTACTCATTTTACATTTAAATTTTATAGCCGACTAAAGTCTAATTAGTTGATTTTATCAAAAGCTTGCTGTAAATCTGCTTTGATGTCATCAATATGTTCTATTCCCACTGACAGGCGCAATAGTCCTTTGAACACACCCGCATGCGCTTGATCTTCGTCACTCAATTGTTGGTGGGTCGTTGCGGCTGGATGAATAATCAGCGATTTAGTATCGCCTACGTTAGCTAAATGACTGATTAATTCTAAACTGTCGATAAAGTCATTGGCTTTCTGTGCTGCATCGCCCTTTAGCTGGAAAGAAAGCACTGCGCCGTACCCATTTTTAAGATATTTTTGCGCATTAGCGAAACTTGGAGAGCTTTTTAATCCTGGATAATTTACCTTTTCTACCTGAGGGTGGGCCTCAAGCCATCTAGCGATTTCCAACGTGTTGTCGACATGCCGTTGTACACGTAAAGACAATGTTTCAAGGCCTTGTAACAACAAGAATGAATTGAAAGGAGAGAGTGCTGGTCCAAAATCTCTCAATCCCTCTACACGTGCGCGAATTGCAAATTGTATATTGCCAAATGGGCCATTTTCACCAAAAATATCTGAAAAGACCAATCCGTGATAGCCCTCAGATGGTTCAGAAAATTGTGGGTACTTCCCATTTCCCCAGTTATAGTTACCTCCATCAACGATGACGCCGCCAATGCTTGTTCCATGCCCACCAATCCATTTCGTTGCCGATTCAACGACCACATTTGCGCCATACTCTAAAGGTTTAAATAAATAACCCCCAGCTCCAAATGTGTTGTCAACAATTAATGGCAAATCGTATTTTTTGGCTACAGCGGCAATTTTTTCAAAATCAGGAATATTGAAGCTTGGGTTCCCTATTGTCTCGACATAGATTGCCTTAGTTTTATCGTCAATGAGCGCTTCTATTTTATCAGCTTCAGCATCGGTGGCAAAACGAGCTTCAATACCTAGCCGTTTAAATGCAACTTTGAATTGATTGAATGTACCTCCATATAAGTTGGACCCTGCAACGAAATTGTCACCGCTTTCAAGAATATTATTTAATGCAATAAACTGCGCTGCCTGACCAGATGCAACTGCGACTGCGGAAACACCACCTTCTAAAGCTGCAATCCGTTGTTCAAATACATCCGTAGTTGGATTCATGATCCGGGTATAAATGTTTCCAAACTGTTTTAATGCGAATAGATTGGCCCCATGTTCTGCATTTTCAAAGACAAAAGATGTTGTTTGATATATAGGAACTGCTCTGGATCCTGTGGTAGGATCAGCGACTTGGCCAGCATGAACCTGTAGTGTTTCGAATTTCAAATTTTTGTTAGAAGACATAATAGATCAGATTTTAAGGTTTCAAAAAAGAATTTGTAAAGGTAAAAGAGAAGCATACACACCTACTTGGAAGGTCTGTCAAATCGTTATCCAAGAAAAAGGAAATGATTTTTAACAAGCAGGGAAGTGTGTATGCATACGCATTCGCATCGATACTTTTTTACGATGTAGTACACTTTTGCTGTTCGCAAGGTTCAGTTGTATTGAACCTGAATTTTTAATGGATTTCAGTAATTTAATAAGCATTGTCTTATATCATTTATATGCTCCAAAACGATATTATTTTGGACAGGAATTGGCACCTTTTCAAGCAAATTGAAGGTTGCCAGTGGGTCATTGAGCCAGTCTCTCGCCACTTCTTTATAAATCAAGACCTACTGATTAAGGAAGGTGTTGATTAGAAATCTTCTTTCGAAGACGACACAAATATAAACTTCTTTTTTATTAAAGCAAAAGAAATACGTTTTTTTTACTTAAAAGAGCGTTACTTCGGGAGCTGTAATCGCATATTTGTTATTCAATATTGATACATAAATACATAGCTTGCCTTTATGGTTTTCTTAAGTTGATATTTTCTGCCAGCTGATCTAAGTAGGTTAAAAGGGGTTTTAAAGCATCAATTCTGCAGTGTATACCCTGTTGTATGTCGTGATTCGCTTTTCTACCTAACGATATGGAGAGACCAACCAAATGCGAATTGATGCGATAGGAGAGTGCTTGAAAATGATGGATATGGGACCAGTCTACCCACTTGTGTTCAGGTTCCTTCTTCATTTGATTGATCGCATCGGAAAAGAGAGCCATGGCAGTCTGTGCTTTTTTCCGAGCCAGTCGAATGTCGAACGAACTTTGCAGATCATCAGATAGGCGTTTGTTGATAATTTGAAAATAATGGTGGTTATATAATGCGACCTCTTTTGCCAAGTGGACCATGCTCGTGCTTTGGCGTACGGGTATCAAAAAATAGCCCGCTATTGCCAGCAGCGCACCAACTAAAGTAAAAATTATTCTACTGCCTAAAATGATATTAATATTTCCTTCAAATAAGTTTAATGCGATGACTATGCCTAGCGTAATAAAGATCACACTGACCATATAATTTGATCGGTTGAATAGGAAGAATCCAAATAATCCAATAGCGGCAATTTGAAGAAGAACGGGCAGAAAGTCAATGGAGACCAAACAGAGTATTCCGACGGCAATTCCCGAAAGTGTACCTAGTATGCGTTCTATATTGCGTGTTTTGGTCATTGAAAATGCAGGTCTCGCAACGATGGCAATAGTGAGTAAGATCCAATAAGTATATTTAAAATCCAAGAAAGAAATGCCGATCAATGCGCCTGTTCCGAAGAGAACGGCCATCCGGAGTGCAAAACGGAAAATTGGATTATGGAGATTGAGTCTGCTCTTGATATCACTTAAATTACGCAAAGGACGATTGATAAATTGCTGATACTCATTGGTGTCAATTTTGTTTTTGATTTCTTGATTTTGATAAAAAGCAACTTGAATCCGTTTGAGAACTTCAATAATAGCTTCAATATTACGGATGATGGAAGCGAGAATACCATCTGCTGGGGCAGTCTGTTGTTCTTGAATCTCCTTTAGATCCAACAACAGCGCATTGATTTTACTGTGGTTATCGTAGCGCTGCTCTGCATAGCGAAACCTTTTATTAGGCTGCGAAAAACTATCGATTTCCAAGGCCAGTAATGTTATGCTACGACGAATTATGGGAAGGCTACCGGTATCCAGCAAATTTTTTCGAATGGCATCATAGTCATGATCCAATGCAATAATTAATTCGTGTAAATCAATTAATCCATAGACCTGACTAAGCCAATAGTTGCTTTTGTGCCAGCGTTGGCTTATGATTTTTTCTTCCCTGAATAAGAGGGATCTGATTTGCTCCTGTTGTTCACTGATCTGACCATAAATTTTTCCGACGCGGCTGTAAGTCAAGTCCAGCGGAATATCCGGATCGTAAGATTCAGAACGTATCAATAGAAATTGAGATAAACCGTGAAACCCATTGGCCATGGCGTGTTTTAAAGAGCGATAGGGTTGTATGTAAGCCTGCAATAGACTAAAGAAATAATAGATGCTGGCGCCTGCAGTAATTTGTAAGCTCACTGAAAGCGGATGTTGAGGGGCCATGCCGATGACAAAGCTCATCAGAATCAATGTCATGTTCCCAATTGCGGCATAACGGGGGCCTAAAACCCCGTAAAAAGTGCAGATAAAGCCTGCGGAACTCAATAAAATAACCAGCGGCCAATGATAAGGAAAAAGAAAGGCTGTAAGAAGCGAAGCAATAAAGAAAGTGGGAATACAAACAAGAGCGGAAGAAAATTTATCTTTCCGATTACCTGGAGGATCGGTTAATGTAGTCAATAATGATCCCACCCCAATACCGATGGCTGCGTTTGCTGGTGCACCCAACAGATAGATCGCCAAACTCGGCAAAATGCTGATAGATACATTGCGCAAAGCATCGCCAGTATGTTCTCCCTGGATGAATCGGATAATATGGATATAAAAAAGGTAGAATCTTTTCTTTAATGATTCAATGCTCATCAATCAGTTTACTAATTTTCGCCGTAAAAATACAAATATTATGCTTAATATTTGTATTATACATTTTATTTGTTTTGAATTTTGTTTATTTTTTGAATTTTTATTTTGATTCGATGTGCTTTTCTTGCGCTGTGCTTCTTGGAGATTCAAGATTAGCTGGGATGATTTTACCGGCTTTAGCATCGATCAGTGAAGGATATGGTTTACCGATGTTATTTGGCTGTCTACCGAGTGAATCGGACGATCTATCTATTTCTACTAGTCAATGTGTAATGAATATACGAGGTTTGTTGTCATTATTATGAAGTTGACTATCTAATCGATAGCCTAAAGAAACTACATTATGAAACCACAAAAAATTAAATTGCTCTTATTTTCACTTTTTTTAGTCCTGTTTTCTATTGCCGGACCCGTTTCAGCACAGTCTGACGGGGTAAGATTACATACAGTCGTTGTTGGACAAGACAACCAGCCTATTGTGGCTGCAAATATTTCACTATTTCGGAAGCCCAATGATATCTTATTAAAGGGAACTTTATCCAACGAAAATGGAGAAATTGTGTTGTCTGCGATCCCCGAGGGCAAGTATAGCCTACGTGTGTCCACGGTAGGGTATGCTGTTTATCATTCTGCTGAAATGGTCGTAATTACGGGAGATCTCAAGATGCTGGATACGATTCGTTTACAGGTGGAAAGTAAAGTGTTGAGTGAGGCGCAGGTGATCGGTAAGAAGCCATTGATTGAAAGTCATCTCGATAAAGTTGTACTCAATGTCGAAAACAGTATTTTGGCAACAGGGAATAACGCATTGGAGCTCCTGCAAAAGGTTCCAGGAGTAACTTTAGATAACAAAAAGATCAATCTGCGTGGAAAAAGTAATGTGATTATCATGATTGATGGTAAGCCTACTTATCTTTCTGCGGATGAAGTATCGCGATTATTGGAAAATACGGCTTCCAATGCAATAGCGTCGATCGAGGTACTCACCAATCCACCCGCAAAATACGATGCCGCAGGGAATGCAGGAATTATTAATATTAAGACAAAGAAGAATACGCTATTTGGAAGTAATGTTAGTTTAAACCTCAATTTAGGGCAAGGTAAATATACAAAGGCGGATGGTGGCTTTCTAATAAACCATCGTAACAATTGGGTGAATTTATTTTCTTCTTATAACTACGCAACTGCCTTAGGATTTAATGATTTAGATATCGATAGAGCTGTAGATACCAAAACCGGGACGACTTTTTTTAATTCGGATTCTTATTCGAAATTCCGTTATCGAGGCCGCAATTTCAAATTTGCGGGAGATTTTAACCTAGGAAAAGAGGAGGTCATTGGATTTGTGGTTAACGGTAACGTAAGTAATGGCCATTCAACACGCGCGGGAAGTAATCTGATCGCCTCTCAAAAAGGTAAGCTTGATTCGATTGTATTAGGAAGCAATTTGTCAGATTTTAAATACCATTACTTCACTTATAATCTTAACTACAAAAAGACATTTGATACTTTAGGGACTGAATTGACCATTAATGGAGATTATTCATATTCGAAAAATAATGACAATAGCACCGTTGGAAACCGTTTTCTGGACGCAAATTGGGAGGAATTTAAATCACCGAATATTTTCCGCAATGATATGCTTTCTAAGACAAACATATTAGTTTTTAAAACCGATTTTGTGCATCCCTTTAATAAAACGACGAAACTTGAGGCGGGCTTAAAATATAGCCGTGTAAAAACAGCTAATAATTTGTTGTACGAAGATCAGGATCAGCAAGGCGAGTTCGTGCAAAATAATGGTCAAAGTAATCAGTTTTTGTATAATGAAAATATAGCTGCAGCTTATTTCAGCCTAAATAAATCGTTCGGAAAATTTTCGGTACAAACTGGACTGCGTGTTGAAAATACGAGCTCCCTGGGAAACTCGGTGACGCTTGGGCAACAAACAGAACGTTCCTATACTGATTTTTTCCCGTCAATATTTGTACAGCAACAGATAAATGATGATCATAAGCTTGGTGCGAGTTATAGCAGACGTATTGACCGCCCTGATTATGGGGCATTGAATCCCTTTGTGTATTATTTGGATCAATACACGTATCAGTATGGCAACCCTTATTTAAATCCACAATATACCAATTCGTATGAAGTAAATTATACCTTTAAAGAACGCTATTTATTGAGTTTGGGCTACAAAAGGACTAACGATGCCATCACTCAGGTCATAGAAAGCAATTCGGAGACCAAAGCTATTGCACAGACAGACCGAAACCTGGCTTATTTTGATTATTACAATATGAATGTCAATATACCCATTAAGCTTTTCAAATGGTGGAGTATTTCTAACAATGCCAGCGCTTTTTATAATAAGTTTAGTTTGGATGAACACTCCGGAGCGCAACGCCAATTAGAAAAGTTATCTTTCCAGGTAAGTTCCAATCATGATATTCGAATTGGGAAAACAACAAATCTGGAGCTGACAGCCAATTATTTTTCGCCAGCAGTTTATGGGGTATTTAGTTTTCAGTCTTACTATGGTATCGATCTAGGTGCTGGAAAAACATTTCTTGACAAAAAATTGAATGTGAAGTTGGCTGTAAATGATGTGTTGAATACAAGAGGTCAGCGCAGATTGTCGAGTTATCAGGAAAATGGATACTATCGTATACGAAATGGATATGATAGTCGGGTTATCCGATTGTCAGTCTCTTATCGTTTTGGTAATATGAATATTAAGTCAGTCAATAAGAAGGCTGGTAACAATGATGAAGATAATCGATTAAAAAAATAGGAGCTACTGTTGTAAGGGGAGATAAGGAGCAAGATATAGCGAACGTTTCCCTAAAACAAAAAGAGCCTGCGATATCGTAGGCTCTTTTTGTTTTAGGGAAGTTATCTTAGCTTAAAAATAAGATTTCTCTTAATTTCGGTAGAGGCCATTTTTTATCATCAACAATTTTCTCCAATTTGTTGACATGATAACGAATGACATCAAAGTAAGGTTTAACCAATTCATCATACGCGATTGATCTTTCACGAACGTCTTCGATTTGATTTGCTTTTTTACGTTCTTGGCGCATCGCTTCAGCTTGTTCCAAGATGGTATTAACATGTGATGATATACGTTCTACAAAATTCAATTGAGAACTGAACGACGCAGCAGCAAGACCAAGGTCTTTTAATCCTTTGACGTTTTCAATCAATTCATTTTGATAAATGAAACACGCAGGAGCGATTTGGTTGTTAACCATTTCTTCGATCACACGAGCTTCAATCTGTAATTTTTTGTAGAAGTTTTCCAGTAAAATCTCATGACGAGCTTCTGATTCACGTTTTGTGTAGATACCGAGCGACTCAAACAATGCCAAAGATTCCTCTTTAACATATACGTCAAGCGCTCTAGGTGTAGATTTGATGTTCGAAAGACCGCGAGCTTCGGCTTCTTTTTCCCAGTCCTCACTATATCCATTACCTTCAAAACGGATCGCTTTTGAATCTTTGATGTATTTGCGGACTACGTTTAAGATCGCGAGATCTTTTTTAGTGCCTTTTTTGATTTGTTTATCAACTTCTGTTTTGAACTCGATCAACTGTGCAGCAACGATTGCATTCAATACCGTCATTGGTAAAGCGGAGTTTGCCGAAGAACCGACCGCGCGAAATTCAAATTTGTTACCGGTGAAAGCAAATGGCGATGTACGATTACGGTCTGTATTGTCTAATTTTAATTCAGGAACTTTAGGAATTCCATGCCATAAATTCGCCTCTGCTTTCACTTTTTTAGCGACGCGGGCCGATTCAACTTCTTCAAGAAGTTCATCCAATTGAGAACCTAAGAAAATTGAAATAATTGCTGGAGGAGCTTCGTTTGCACCCAAACGGTGGTCGTTGCTTGCGCTCGCAATAGAAGCGCGCATTAAATCAGCATATTCATAAACGGCTTTGATGGTGTTGACAAAGAAAGTCAAAAACATCAAATTATTCTTCGGAGTTTTACCCGGAGACAATAAGTTTATACCTGTATTTGTGATGAGAGACCAGTTGTTGTGTTTACCCGATCCATTAACACCAGAGTATGGTTTTTCATGTAACAATACTTTAAAGTTATGTCGTAAAGCTACTTGCTCCATGAGGTTCATTAACAATTGGTTGTGGTCGATTGCCAAGTTGATCTCTTCATACATTGGCGCACACTCAAATTGCGACGGAGCAACCTCGTTGTGACGAGTTTTTAATGGAATACCTAATTTTAAAGCTTCATTTTCCAAATCCACCATGTAAGCCAATACGCGTTCTGGAATGGCACCGAAATAATGATCTTCCAATTGCTGCCCTTTAGCAGACATGTGTCCAAATAACGTACGGCCAGTTAATTGAAGGTCTGGACGAGCATTATATAAAGAAAGGTCGACCAAAAAATATTCTTGTTCAATACCTAAAGAGGCATTGACTTTGGTAACAGATTTATCAAAATATTGAGCGACATCAGTTGCTGCTTTATCAACGGCATTGATAGCTTTTAACAAAGGTGCTTTATAGTCTAATGATTCTCCTGTATAAGAAACAAAAACCGTAGGAATACAGAGTGTTTTACCAGCTCCTGTTTCATAGATGAAAGCTGGAGAAGATGGATCCCAAGCAGTATAACCTCTAGCTTCAAACGTGTTGCGGATACCACCATTCGGAAATGACGATGCATCTGGTTCTTGTTGAACTAATGCGTCAGCTGTAAATTTTTCAATTGCTTCACCGTTTTCATCAGGTTCAAAGAATGCATCGTGTTTTTCAGCAGTCGAACCAGTTAGGGGTTGAAACCAGTGTGTGTAATGTGAAACACCGTGATTAAGTGCCCAAGTTTTCATCGCTTGTGAGATATGCTCAGCTAAATCTCTTGAAATAATTTGGCCCTCCTCAATGGATGCAACTAACTCCTTATATGAATTTTTAGGAAGGTAGTCTTTCATTTTGTTTACGGAAAAAACATTCTTTCCGTAGATGTCAGTTGCTTTTTTAGTTTCAACTTTTTCAAATGAAGCGATTTGGCGTGAGCCAGCTGCTTCTACTGCTTTGAATCTTAGGTTCGACATTTGTATTTTGTAGTTAAATTACAGTTTTGTTGATTTTGTTTTTCAAAAATATCGTGTTTTTGTTAAAAATTGAAATTTTTTTGATGTTTTTTTAAAAATAATTTGGGAAATAGAGTTTTTAGCTATTAAAAAAGGTGTGATTTTTAAAAATCACACCTTTTTATTGTTTTGTGCTAGAATTCAAGTCCCCAGTCTATTCCTTTTTCCGTGGCTGGAATCCCTTTCTTCATCCAATTAGGTGCAGGGGCTCCTTTTAGAAAATGGTCGAAGAACTGCTGCTCTCGAATTTGTATATCTTTTCTGTTTTGTCGCAGCATCAGATTGTGCTCGTCACCATTGTAATTCAACATCCATACAGGTTTTTTCAATCGGCGCAATGCGGTAAACATTTCAATCCCTTGATACCATGGCACAGCACCATCATTGTCATTTGCCATGATAACAACGGGAGTATTTACTTGATCTAAATGGAATAATGGTGAATTTTCAATATAGAGTTCTGGTGCTTCCCATAGCGTTTTACCGATACGACTTTGTGTATGTTCGTATTGAAATTGACGAGACATGCCGCTTTGCCAGCGTATTCCGCCATAGGCCGAGGTCATATTGACGACAGGAGCCCCAGTCCAGGCTGCCGCATACATATTCGTCCGTGTAATCAGATGTGCCACTTGATAGCCGCCCCAGCTTTGTCCTTGGATCCCCATTTTCGTACTATCGACCCAGCTGTTTTGAGCCAGGTATTTCATGCCCGAATTAATGTATTCTTCCGCCGATTTGCCAGGGTGCCCGGTTTTGTAACTGATGTTTGGTGCGAAGACCAAATATTCGTTACTAACGAAATAAGGGATGTTTAAACGCGAAGGGGTAGGTGCAGGAGCCTGATAGGTGTATAGACCATCGGAGAGCTTTTCGTAAAAATAAGCGATGATCGGATATTTTTTTGCCGGATCAAAATTTTCCGGTTTATACAGAATACCTTCCGCTTGATTGCCTTCAGGCGTGGTCCAGTGAACCAATTCTGCTGTACCCCAATTATAATTAGCCTGTTGCTGGTTTATATTGGATAACTGTAATTCATCGTTGAATTTTGCGGTATTTGTATAGAGGTTGGGAGACATTATATAATCCTCCTTACTGTAAAGGATGGTTTTTTGATCTGCGGAGGCACTAATGTTCTTGAAAGATTTAGGCGCAATCAGGAGGCTTTTTGGGTCATTGCGTTGTCCTTTGAACTGGTAAAAACCCGATTCTTTAGTCTTGTTGTTGAAGGATGTCAGATAGCCGCCCTTTTTATAGTCAAGTGTTGTGGCTTGGTTGCGGTCTTCTTCTCGTCTAAAAGGCAAGTAACGGAATGTTGTCTGTGACGCCGCACCATAACCATTGGTTAAAATAGATTTACTTGAGCCGTCTAAGTTAAAATACCAGATGTCATATCTTGAATTGACGTATATCCCCTTATAGTCTGGCGTCCAGGCAGCCATACCATAGCCCTGTGGAGTGGTAGGCATATCATTTTCTTCATCGGAGAACGATGCGGGTATGCCATCATTCAGCACGATCTTTTTCTTTGAACTGATGTGGTAGGAGTTCCAAGTCCCCTTGTCCTGATCAAAAAACACAATATATTTTGCATCGGGACTTAAAATCGCATTTCCTGAAAAGTTTGAAAGAATTAATTCTTTATTCCCTGTTTTCGTCGAGACCAGGTAAATGTCATCCCGTGTACTACCTTCCCATTGGCTTTCAATTCGTTTGCCGAAATCAGTTCGCGCCAAGATATATTCCCCGTTTGCATCTGGGGTAAGTGAAGTTGAATTAAACGTATTGTCTGTCAGCGGAATAATCGTGCGATTATATTTGGGGTAAGTGACCGCCAAGAAGTTTCTTGCGAGTTCTTTCTTCAGATTTACCAGCTGCATAGGTTGTAAGTAGTCGTCTTGCCAATGCCAAATATCCACTTTTGCATGCTCGAAATCCACTAGGGTGGTATCTTTGACACGAGGTATTGGTGCTATTCCAAAAAACAACTTCTCTCCATTTTTACTAAAACGGATTTCACCATCTCCGCTAACGGCCCAGGTTTTAGGTATGCCGTTGCTGGTTTGTGTTGCAAGATATTGGGCTGTATCTATCGCATTTGTATAATAATATAGCTTATAATTTTTTAGTAATGCTTTTTCATTTGAGAGGTCCCCTAAGTAAGCGAGCTGATCGCCTGCATCATCAAACTTGAAATTTTTGTAATTGCCTTTTCCATTTGATATCTTTTTGAGCTTTTTGGTTGCTAATTCGTAAAGGTATACACCAGACTCTTTTGATAAGCTGTCTTTTGTATCTGTTTTTTTGGAGAAAACGATTTTCGACCCTGTTTTGTTCCATTCATACTGATCTACAGCCGAAAATTGGACGGAATCTCCAGTATTTAAATCGTATAAAGCAAGAGTTGCAATCGTCTTTTTCTTTTTATCACTGTTCTTATTTTTTGAACCAGCATTTGTGGCAGCATTTGGTGCGGCTTGCTCACTTACTTCTTTATCAAAAAGGAAAGAAACGAAATTATTGTTCTGCTCGGAAATTTTAAAGGACTTTACCTGCGGAAATTTAACGAGGGCAAAGGTTGTTAAATTGTAAATGCCGAGTGAGTCTTTGGGAAGATCTTCAGCTTTTTTCTTTTTGATCTTAGCCTCCCGGGTGGCTGCAAACGGGGCTTTGATCAAGCTTACTAAATTATTTTCATTATCCGTTAACTTCGCATTATAGCCTCTAGGAATTTGAGCGATTTCTTTGCTATCTTTTGTTTTTAAAAAAAGTTGACCGTCTCCTTCTTGGGGGATGACTTGAAATAGGATAAATTTACCTGATTTACTGATGTATGGCGCGGAGATATTTTGCCAACCATCATATACTGTATGATCCAACGGTTTCTTTTGAGCATGGGCAGCAAACGCTGCTAGAAAACAAAATGGAATACAGATATTTTTCTTATTCATATTTTAATACTTTTTGTCGCAATTTATCTATAAAAAATAAAAAACCGTTGATTTTTTGGTATATTCATTGTTACGTAAACATAAAAAACTGGTTATGAAATCTTCATCCTCTATTATTGCTTCAGTTATCTTGGGGCTTGTAATCGTAGTCACTGCCTGGATCGTGGGAGCCGCATACCGATATAAGTTCAAATCCATGCAGACGATCACCGTAAATGGGAATGCCAAAAAGGATTTTGAGTCCGATTTGGTCAAATGGAGCGCTACTTTCAGCAGAAAAAACTTCGAGTTGAGTGCAGCCTCTGCTCAATTGGCAACAGATCGTGATTTGGTTCGGGAATTTTTAGTTCAACAAGGGGTGAAAGCCGGCGAGATCCGTTTTGAAGCTGTCAACATTGCGAAGGACTTTGAATACCATACCGATGGGAAGGGCAATGGTTACAATACTTTTTCTGGATATACTTTGTCTCAGACGGTGAGTGTGGAATCGAAAGATTTGAACAAGGTGGATAATGCCTCAAGAGAGATATCCACGTTAATTTCCAAAGGAATTGAGCTCAGTTCAAGTACCCCTAATTATTATTATTCTAAGCTGGAAGATCTGAAATTGGAACTTATTTCGCAAGCCTCAAAAAATGCACATCAGCGTGCCAATAATATTGCAACCGAGTCGAATGCCGAATTGGGCAACCTTGTAAAGGCCGATCTTGGAATTTTTCAGATAACTGGTCAAAATGATAACGAAGAATATTCCTCTGGGGGGGTGTTTAATACAACCTCACGGAAAAAAACGGCGAATATTACCGTCAGAGCAAGTTATCTGAGTAACTGATAGAAAATTATTTGGCTGAATTTCAGCTTTATATTCATTTATACGGTAAATTTATTCAAAAAGTTTTCTCTTTTTCACGAAAAAACCTACTTTTGCATCATCCCAAACGGATATGCCCGGATGGCGGAATTGGTAGACGCGCTGGTCTCAAACACCAGTGGGAAACCGTGCCGGTTCGACTCCGGCTCCGGGTACGCACAGCCTCTTTACTTTAGTAAAGAGGCTTTTTTGTTTTATGGGATTTTTTCAATGAATCATCACATCCGATGATCACGCCGAGATGATCCTTTTTTGTTACATAAGCGAAGTTCCCTGCCTTTTTTTCTCTTAATTTTTTAGCTACACCTGATGGCGATCAAATGGCAACCAATTTAACCGTTACGTCACTACTTGTTCAGTGTTTGTTCAGTGCTCGTTCAGTGATGACTCAGTGAGAATTGAATAAGCAGTGACTAATTACTGTCCATATATAAAGTAAATATTGTTTTTTGGTACAAGTTGGTATTAGGATATCCTAGTTTTATTAGTTATCTTAGTTAATTGCAACTATGCCAATTCTAGCATGGTCAATAACGGTTTGGTTTTACTTTTTTCAGACTCGGTTTGTCTCCGTTTCCAGCATTTATATTAACATAGGTATACGATAGGATCCGGTCCGGAAGGATTTAAAGGCAGATGCAATACGGTACAACAACATGTCGTTTTCTCGGGTAAAAAACTGGCGATAAAAGATTGAAAATTGCTCAGGCAGTTTTCGCCTTTTAAAAACCTTTTTTTATATGAATTTTGTTGTTTAAATTGGAAATACCAAATGTAAACTTGAATGAAGGTATTTTTTCTATCGCTGGGATTGTTCTGCTTTCTCCTCACTCAGGGGCAAGTAGGCTTTGTATTGAATGGAAAAAAGCAGGCTAAATTTTCTTTCCTCTTTGTACATAACTTGGTCATCATTCCAGTTTTGGTGAATGGTTATACGATGAACTTCCTCTTGGATACAGGCGTAAAGGAAACTATGATATTTGGCGAGACATTAAAATCAATCGATACCGCCGTTTTTGTCAACAAATTTCAGGGTTTAGGTCGTGAAGAGGGACTGGATGGTTATTTGTCGATTAATAACCATGTAAATATAGCTGGTGTATATGAAGATTTGGACCAGCCAATATACATTCTACAAAATGCTCATATTGATATCTCTACTCGCATAGGAGTAGAGGTAAATGGCATTATGGGAAGTCGTTTTTTTGAAAACCACATGATAGAAATTGATTTCCAAAAACATCGCATCACGTTATTTCCTAAGACAAATCGGCCCAAGGGGCTGGAGAAAATGCAATGTTTACCGTTGGATATTGTAAATAGCCGCCCCTATATTGCAGTTGCTTTCAGACAGGATGATGCCGTGATCGATGGCCGAGTATTGATTGATATGGGAAATAGCGATGCTTTGATGCTTATACCTTCGAAGTTAGATAATTTCGATATTAAACCTCCTTTTATCGATGACTATATTGGGCAAGGCTTTAATGGCGAGATTTACGGGAAAAGAAATCGAATACGGTCGCTCGAGCTCGGTCCGTTCACAATGAATTATCCGCTTGTCGCCTATCCTGAGTTGAGCTCGTTACAACATGCGACATTTGTAAGTGAAAGGATAGGCTCTCTTGGCAACGAATTGTTGCGTCGATTTAAAGTCATCTTAGACTATCCAAATAAAGTAATCTATCTCCGTAAGAATAAGGATTTTGATCGTTTTTATTATTTGAATATGAGTGGTCTAGAAATTATACATGATGGTATTCAATACGAAAGAAAAGAAATACCAGTGGTCCTTCAAAAAGATGGTGGTACAGAGGTGAGAATGGGAAATAGTGTGCAATATCGCTTTGTGCTCCGAAATATGTATAAGATTGCAACGGTGCGTGAGGGGTCGCCTGCGGCAATCGCAGGACTACTGCCTGATGATAAAGTCATAAGGATCAATGGTCGGTCCGCATCTTCATTTTCTTTGGAGTCGATTCATAATCTTTTTAAATCGGAAGAGGGTAAGGAGATGCGTTTTCGTGTGATGAGGGGCGGGAATACAGTGGATTTTAAATTTGTATTAAAAGATCCTCTTCCATTCAACGTAGATTAAAATAGCTTCTGTTTTTTATTATCTAAATATACTTATATTTGCGCTCAATATTATTATAATTTTAACACTTTAAATACGAAGAGATATGTTGGTCGCTAGAAAGATAACACAGCAAGCTTTTAAGGCAAATGGATTTGCCGAAAGCATTCTTCGTGCTTTTTGTAAGATGTAAGATATTGTTCGAAATATAAGCGTATCCTGATAGATTCAATCCGCTAGGATGAATTGTCAAGTAGCTTAATTCTTTTGGAAAACCAATTTATACAAATCAAGAAGCCGAAGTTCATTCGGGCTTTTTTTATTTTCCGGATTTGATGTTCAATTAAACGAGCTAACCGCAATAGGCGATGATCGCTTTGTGTCTTTGTGCGTACACATCACAGGGATAGAAGCGATGTTGCGCGCGCCGCTGGAGGATAATTCGCAGAATTAAACGTTTTATATCCAAAATATGTTCCCGAATTTTTTCAACATGCTGTCAATTTGATTCGCAAGAACAGATTGACCGTTAACTGTTTATTTTTTTAATAAAAATGGGAAGTAAATTATCAGGGAAAGATCTAGTTAAAATAGGATTTCCTAAAAATAATGTAATTAATACAGCTTTAGGGCTGATCACAAGGTATCGTAAGAAAGAAGAAAAAACAACGATTCTTCTTGAACTTACGGAGCTGTTAGAAGCTCCAGAGCGGTTTATGGGGCATAAAATATGGGGCAAAGTATCTGAAGGGTTGGTTAAGCCCGTTGAGCTGCGCATGCAGGAACTGCATTCACATCCTGCTCCATTTAGCATATTTGGAGAGAATGAAATTGATCAGCAGGCCAAAAGGCAATTGTATGATGCTTTGAGATTACCAATTTCAAGACAAGGTGCATTGCTACCGGATGCACATACGGGTTACGGGCTTCCTATTGGAGGTGTGCTGGCTGTAGAAAATGCCGTAATACCATATGGCGTAGGTGTCGATATCGGTTGTCGGATGAGTCTGTCGCTATTCGATTTGCCGGGTAGTTATTTCAAAGGGAGAGAATTTCAACTTAGAAATATATTGAAGGAAAATACCAAATTTGGTTTAAATGAAACACATCGTGATAAACATGATCACGCTATTTTCAGCAGAGCTGAATTTCAGGACATTCCGATGCTCAAAGAGCTGTTAGGTAAAGCGTACAGACAGTTTGGGACTTCCGGCAGCGGTAATCATTTTGTCGAATTCGGTGTAGTTGAACTTCATACCGTGAGGGATGAATGGGGAATAAGTCCAGGGCAATATCTGGGAATCCTATCCCATAGTGGCTCTCGGGGACTGGGCGCGCATATCGCTAAACATTATACAGCTCTTGCGGCACAGCAATGTCCCTTACCGCGCCACGTGCAGCATTTGGCCTGGCTGGATTTAGCAAGCCAAGAGGGACAGGAATATTGGATGGCAATGAATTTGGCGGGAGAATATGCACAGGCCTGTCATGCAGATATTCATCGACGTCTGGCGAAAGCACTTGGGAGTAATCCCATCGTAACGATCGAAAACCATCACAATTTCGCCTGGAAGGAACTTGTGAATGGTGAAGAATGTATCGTTCACCGGAAGGGCGCAACGCCTGCTGGTGATCGTGTGCTGGGGATAATCCCTGGTTCTATGACAGCGCCAGGATTTATTGTGGAGGGGAAGGGAAACCCACTAAGTTTACAGTCTGCTTCACATGGAGCTGGGCGTGTTATGTCGAGGTCAGCCTGTAAAAACAGTCTGACAAAAAGCGCCATGATGAAAGATCTGGAAACCCATGGGGTGCATTTAATTGGTGGGGCATTGGATGAATCACCGCGAGCTTACAAAGATATTGATCGGGTCATGAACTTACAGCAAGAACTGGTTAGTGTTCTCGGTACATTCAGTCCGAAGATCGTTCGTATGGATAAATAATATGATGGAGGAAAAGTACTTGCAAGTTACCTCAGGACGAGGTCCTAAGGAATGTAATTTGGCGGTTAGGCTAGTCGCTAGCCGCATCACTCTTGAAGCGCGTAAAGTTGGGGCAATAGCCGAAGAATTAGAAACAGAAGAAATTGATGGACTTCCCTGTTCTTCGACCTTCCGGCTGAGGGGAAATGATCTGGACCAATTGTTGGATAAATGGATTGGTACAGTCTGTTGGGTCTGTAAAAGTCCCTTTCGTCCTTTGCATAAACGCAAAAATTGGTTTGTGGAAGTAAAACCCTATTCTCCGGTAGCAAAGGAAGATGTGCTGCATTTGAAAGATGTCTATTTTCAGGCAATGCGTAGCAGCGGAGCAGGAGGCCAACATGTTAATAAGGTCAGTTCAGCAGTCAGAGCAACGCATGTTCCTAGCGGTATCAGTGTACAGGTGATGGATACGAGGTCGCAGTTGCAGAATAAAGAGATTGCACTGCTGCGATTAGCGGAGCGTTTGAGGGAATTGGGCCGTGAGGAGTTAAATGTGGCCAATGAGCAAAAATGGAAAAATCAAATCGAAGTGAAGAGGGGGCAGGCAAAGCGGGTTTTTCATGGTCCTAATTTTATCGAAAAATAGTTTTTTTTGTGCATTTATAAACAAAGCAATGATCCATGTGGTCATGCGGATTTAGATAGAAGCCTTGAACCTAAGTTCAGGGCTTCTTAAATTAGGTGAAGTGCTTTTTTGTTTATAGCCGTATTTTCTTCTGTAAATAACCTTGCGTTTAGAAATTAATTTGTTTTATTGGTGTGTTAATTTGTATCTTTAGGAAGAACGCTCTAAAGAAGAGTGTTTAGACTACGTAAACTAAATTAGTCGCTGTTGCCTGTATCTAAAGGTAATTGCAGGGCTTGGAATTTCAAATTCTATATTATGATAAAATCCCCAGGTTTCCTCTTTAGGGAAGCGATTAAGAACGAAAAACCATTGCAAATTGTTGGAGCTATTAATGCTAATCATGCTCTTTTGGCTGATCAGGCCGGTTTTAAGGCAATTTATCTTTCTGGCGGTGGTGTTGCTGCCGGTTCATTAGGAATTCCAGACCTTGGCATTACCACACTACACGATGTTTTGATTGATGTAGATCGCATTACAAATGTATGTCATCTCCCTTTGATGGTGGATATTGATACCGGCTTTGGTCCGTCGGCCTTTAATGTTGCCCGAACGATAAAGTCGTTAATTAAGGTGGGTGCAGCAGCAATACATATGGAGGATCAGGTGGGAGCTAAACGTTGTGGACACCGGCCGGGTAAAGAACTGGTCTCTTCCTCTGAAATGGTCGACCGCCTAAAAGCGGCAGTGGATGCGCGAACGGATGAACATTTTGTCATTGGTGCACGCACAGATGCACTCGCTTCGGAAGGTATTGAATTGGCTCTGGAACGAGCTGTCGCATATAAAGAGGCTGGAGCAGACTTTATCTTTGCTGAAGCAGTACACCATTTGGACCAATACGTCCAATTTAGTGCCGCGACTGGCCTCCCTATTTTGGCGAATATCACCGAATTTGGACAGACACCGTTGTTTAATCTGGATGAACTGCGTCAGGCGGACGTTTCTATTGTTCTTTATCCACTTTCTGCTTTCCGTGCGGCTAACAAAGCGGCTACGGAGGTTTATCGTCACATTCGGCGAGATGGCGGACAGGCTAATATGATCGAGCACATGCAGACGAGAGAAGAGTTATACAGAAGTATCGATTATTATGCCTATGAAAATCGATTGGATCAATTGTTTAATAAATAATTTTATCAGATGGAAGAGACAAACGGTACGGGTTTTAAGCCTAAAAAAAGTGTAGCACTCTCTGGTGTACCGGCAGGTAATACCGCTTTGAGTACTGTCGGAAAAAGTGGTAATGATTTGCATTATAGGGGGTATGATATCTTGGAGTTGGCGCATCAAGCCAGTTTTGAGGAGGTGGCCTACCTGCTTGTTTATGGGAGCTTACCAACTCAGGCGCAATTAAGCAGTTATCAAAGTCAGATCTTAAGTCAGCGTGGGTTGCCGATTACTGTTCAGCACGTACTGAAGCAATTGCCATCCACTGCTCATGCCATGGACGTCTTGCGAACCTATGTATCTTTTTTTGGAAGTGTTTCACCCGAAAAAGAAAGCCATCCCATTGCTGGGGCTCGGGATATTGCAACTCGCCTGATGGCGTCAATGGCTTCAGCGCTGTTGTACTGGTACCATTTCAGTCAGCATGGCCGTGAAATTGAGGTTGAGACAGCCGATGCAACTTTAGGTGGCCATTTTCTGCATCTGCTACATGGAAAGGTACCCGCCGCTTCTTGGGTAAGAGCTATGCAAATTTCACTCAATTTATATGCAGAACATGAGTTTAATGCATCTACATTTACAGCGCGGGTCATTGCTGGGACAGGTTCTGATATGTATTCCTGTATAGCTGGTGCGATAGGTGCGTTACGCGGACCTAAGCATGGCGGGGCCAATGAGGTCGCTTTTGAAATACAGAGCCGTTATGCAAATGCTGATGAGGCGGAAGTGGATATCCGGAGACGATTGGCTAATAAGGAAGTTATTATTGGGTTTGGTCATCCTGTATATACAATCTCTGACCCAAGAAATGAAGTGATAAAACAAGTGGCAAGGGAGCTTTCGGAGGAAGCTGGAAACATGACACTCTATCTGATCGCAGAGCGATTGGAAAAAGTCATGTGGGAGGAAAAGAAAATGTTCCCTAATCTAGATTGGTACTCGGCAGTGTCCTATCATATCATGGGCATTCCGACAGAAATGTTTACTCCTTTATTTGTCCTCTCACGTATTACCGGATGGTCTGCGCATGTTTTCGAACAGCGTCAGGATGGAAAAATTATCCGGCCAAGTGCACATTACACTGGTCCCGACAATAGAGCTTTTGTGCCTATTTCTGAACGGTAAATAGGACTGGGGGCAGGAGGCCAAACCTCTTTGTTAGCATATAGCTATTAGGAAAATTAGGCGTAAGAGCGGATTTTAATCAATAAATAAAACGACAGTCTTATACAACATACACGAATGGGCTCAGCAATATCAAATGAAAGACCACAGCCAGATCAGGTTTTAGTGGACATTGTGGACTATGTTCTACACGATAAAATTGGAGGGAAAGTTGCTTGGAATACGGCTTTCTATTGTTTTCTCGACACAGTTGGTTGCGGCTTGGAAGCACTAACATATCCCGCCTGTACCAAACTCTTAGGGCCTGTTGTTGCCGGTACCATTGTGCCAAACGGCGCACGGGTACCAGGTACAAATTTTCAATTGGATCCCATACAGGCGGCGTTCAATATCGGCACGATTATTCGATGGCTAGATTTTAATGATACCTGGCTCGCTGCGGAGTGGGGACATCCATCAGATAATTTGGGGGGTATTTTAGCAGTGGCAGATTGGTTGAGTCGAAGCAATATAGCTAACGGTCAAAAGCCGTTAAAGACTAAAGCGGTGCTGGAAGCAATGATTATGGCCCATGAGATACAAGGTGTTTTAGCACTTGAAAACTCTTTTAATAAGGTGGGGATAGACCATGTTATTTTGGTGAAAGCGGCTTCAACAGCAGTTGTAGGTAAGCTTCTCGGTCTAACAAAAGAAGAGCTTATCAATGCGGTTTCGTTGGCTTTTGTTGACGGGCAAGCATTACGCACGTATCGACACGCCCCAAATACAGGTAGCCGAAAATCCTGGGCTGCCGGAGATGCTACTTCGCGTGCTGTTCGGCTCGCGTTGATCGCAAAAACTGGAGAAATGGGCTACCCCTCTGTTTTGACCGCACCAACATGGGGATTTTATGATGTATCTTTTCGAGGTAATCCATTTAAATTTCAACGGGAATATGGATCTTATGTAATGGAAAATATTCTTTTTAAAATCTCTTTTCCGGCCGAATTCCATGCGCAGACTGCAGCTGAAGCTGCTATGCAACTTTATCAGCAACTGAAAGAATTTGGAAAGAGCAGTGCGGATATCGCTCGTGTAACCATCCGCACACATGAAGCCGCTATTCGTATTATTGATAAAAAGGGGCCTTTACACAATCCTGCAGATCGGGATCACTGTATTCAATACATGGTGGCGATTCCGTTGATATTTGGCCGGTTGACAGCTGACGACTATGAAAATCATATCGCTTCTGATCCAAGAGTCGATACGCTTCGCGATAAAATTTCCTGTGTTGAAGATGCGCAGTTCACTGCTGACTATCACGATCCTCAAAAACGTGCAATATCAAACGGTTTGACAATTGAATTGATTGACGGTACAATATTGCCTGAATTAGTGGTTGAATATCCGATAGGTCATCCCAGGCGTAGGGCAGAAGGTATTCCTAAGTTAATTGAAAAATACAAAACAAATCTTGCTCGTGTATTTTCGGAAAAGCAACAGCAAACCATTCTTGCTGCAACTTTGGACTACGATACATTCCTTGAGCAGGATGTTTCGCATCTCATGGATTTGTTTGTCCGCCAATGATAGCGAAGTAGGGCGGCATTCAATGTCGCACTACTTTTTTTTATTACCTCGCTACATCACTAAATCACTACGCTGTTTTAAGATTGTAATAGGTATACTGTACCTCTTCGTATTTTTATAATCAGCTATTAGATCCGCATCGGAGCATGCAGCAGCAGTCTCAAATTCAAGTTAGCTGATACAGGGCCAGTTTGACTCGAAGCCATGATAAAATCTGAAATTCTTGTTCGCCAGTTTTTTTAAAGATTCGGGGATGTCCCATTGATCGCCAAGGGACTGAAATACCTGACATTCGGCCACGAAAACCGGAAGCGTTGTGCGGTCGATGTGGCTAAAAACTCCACCGGTATAAGAGGCATAACCTACGCCTAAAATAGCGCCGATGTCACCGTCGATGGGCTGATCGAGTATGCCTTCTTCGAGGCATCGATAACTATCTAATGCCATGACATGCAACAAACGTTTATGAATTGTCGTAGGCTTTACATTTTCCTTTAAAGATGAAATTTTGGGATTCTTCCAAATCGTTTTGTTTTCACTTGGGTAATCGTAGAATCCTGCTCCCCATTTTTTTCCTTTTCTTCCCTGTTCAACTAGCGATTTCAGGTAGTTATATGCGCGCTTCTGGCTGGCGTGCAGTCGAGGTAATTGATCGTAAACATGTAACATCAGTTCCAGGGAAATTTCGTCCAATACTGCCAAGGGCCCCACTGCAAATCCTGTTGCCGCCGCCTCTTGTTCGATCAACTCCGGTGAGATACCCTCCAGGACCATGGTAATACCTTCGAGTAAATAGTTGAAGAATACGCGCGAAGTGAAGAAGCCAGGACCATCATGTACGACTATCGGAACTTTATTGAGGCGTGAAGCTGTAATAAGTGCTTTCTCTAAAGTTTTTTGCGCGGTTTGTTTACCGCAGATGATTTCGACAAGGGGCATGCGATCTACCGGAGAAAAAAAATGCATACCTATAAAATTTTCGGGATTGTTGGATGCTTTTGCAAGCTCGGTAATGGGCAATGATGTGGTATTTGTGGCGAAGAACCCATCTTGGTGTAAATAGGGTAAGCTTTGTCGTGTTACTTGTGCTTTAAGGTGGAAATCTTCAAATACCGCTTCAATAATGCAATCAGATCCGTCAAGATCTGCCATTTGATCGGTGGGTTTGATACGAGCAAGTAATTGGTGTTGTTGTGAGGAGGTGATGCCACCGAAAGTGAATAGTTTTTTGCATATCCGATTGGAATAGGCTTTGCCCTGTTCAGCTTGGTTGAGTGTAACATCTTTTAAAACGACCTCAATTCTCGCTCGCGCAGCTTCATAAGCTATACCAGATCCCATCATACCGGCGCCCAATATGCCGATTTTTTTTAGGTTGTAGTCGTTACCATGTGTGATCTTCGTGGATGATTTTGCTGATTTTACGCCGTAATGCAGTGTGCGGACCATACTCAATGTCTCGGGAAGGCTGAAGGCTTCCAGGTATAACTGTGCTTCCTTCTCGGCGATTTCAAGAGGGCTGGATGAAGAGTTTGCTGTTAATAACTCAATAACAGCGTTTATGCCAGGATATAAACCGCGTGCCTTTTTTTGAATATTGAAGACTGCATCGGCTGTTATTTCGTCGGTATGCCGACTCCCTTGTTTATCAAAACATTGAGGTGTATGGCGGATCGAGGTTTTGGCTAAATGTAGGCAGTCATCGGAGTGATACGCTAATTCGTCTACCAAGCCGAGTTTGTGGGCTTCCTCACTACTCCAAAGTTTGCCTTGTGTCAGCAAGCGGAGCGCATCGTTGGCACCAATCAATGGTGGTAAGTAGACGGTTGTACCAAAAGCTGTAAACAGCCCGTATTGAGCTTCGGGGAAGCCTAATTCTATTTGTGTTGGTGCAATTCGATAGCTAGACCACAACATACTTGCTAGTGCTATGCCTGAACAATTACCAGTAAAAATGGAAACAATAGGTATATTAAACGTTTTCCAGCGCAATACCTTTGATAGAAGCGCGTATAAGTTTGAAGAAGTTGCACGGTTCAGTGAAAATTGCTCAAATAACTGAATATATTCGATTTTTTCATCTTGAATAGGGCAAGTATACACAACGCCTTTGATTTCTTTCGTTTCGAGAACAAGCGTGACCAGGTCAACAAATTGCGTGAGATAACCTACAATATCCAGCTGCTCGGCTATTGTTGAGAAAGGGGTTATTGTAATGATATGATGATCGTCCTGTTCTACCCAAAAGTGGGGATGTGTTATATAAGATTTGTTTTCCTGCATAATACTTGACAATAGGTGTTGCGTTACTTCGATTATTGGCTGGAACTTTTGGATGGATAGGTTACATGATCTATCGTCATTTTGGCGATGATTTCGAGCATGATTTCTGATGTGCCGCCAATAATAGTTCCTACACGCACATCGCGATATAACCGGGCGATTTTATAATCTTCTGTAAATCCATAGCCACCAAATAATTGGAGACATTGATTTACAACGTTTAGCGCAAGCTCACTCGCTTGTAGTTTAGCTATGGAGCATTCCTGCACGGCATATTCCTGCTGATTTTGCAGGTCGCAACAATGGTAAATAAAAGCTTTCGTCGTAGCTATATTCGCTTTCATCTGCGCGAGGCGATGCCGGATGGTTTGAAATTCCTGAATTTTCTTGCCAAAAGCTTCGCGTTGTGCTACATAGTCAAGTGTATACTGAAATGCAGATTCCGCGGTAGCAAGACTATGGATAGCTGCAGTTAGTCGTTCCAATTGGAGCCCATCCATTAAGTAGCGGAATCCTTCTCCTTCTTTACCAATGAGGTGCGAAATAGGGACCCGAACGTTGTTAAATCCTAATTCAGCTGTATCAGAGGCATGCCAGCCTAGTTTTTTGATTTTGCTTGACGAAACGCCAGTTGCATTTCGATCGATAAGTAGCAAGCTGACACCCTTTGTACCCTGTTCAGGAGATGTCTTGACAGCTGTAATGAAGAAATCACCATAATACCCATTAGTGATAAAAGTTTTAGATCCGTTGACAATATAAAAATCTCCATCGCGTACGGCTGTTGTCTTGATTTGCTTTACATCAGAACCGGCTCCGGGTTCTGTTATAGCCACAGCACTCACCATATCTCCTGCAATAACGGGCTGAAGATAACGTGCTTTTAGATCCTCTGAACCATATTTGAGTAAGTAAGGAGCGGACATAAACTGAATAACAAGTGTGGAAATAGTAAATCCTCCAGAAAAGCAAGAGGATAATTCTTCACAAAGGATCAAGGAATAATAGAAATCCAGGTCTACTCCGCCGTAAGCTTCTGGCATATTTAGTCCCATAAGTCCCATGTCACCCATTTTTTTCCAAATATTCCGATCTATTTCACCTCTATTTTCCCAGTCGTCGATGTAAGGTGTAATTTCTTTTTGAATAAATGCGCGAAGTGTATCGCGAAAAATATAATGTTCGGCTGTGAACCTGACTGTCTGCATAATCGTTTATTTTCCTTATTGGTTATTTTTGAAATACGAGCGTGTTTACGTATCTGCTCTTTCGGGATTTTAGCTATACTAATTTAATGAAAAGCTTTGGCTTTTTACAAATATTTATTCTTTATTTTTCGTTCAATTGTTTAAGTAGGGAAGTTTATCAAATGTTTTTTTGCTATTTATTCTGTTTTAATGTATAAAAATAAAACGGCGTTGTTGTGCTGTATCTGTTAAATTTTTTATCTTTAAACATCAGGAAGGTGGCCGGGTTATCATCAGGAAAGCCATCTGATTTTAGCAAAACAATTATAAACTTTTATAAGATGTCAAAAAGAGTATTTATCGTTGCTGCGAAACGTACGCCAATTGGAAGTTTTGGTGGTGCATTATCGACCCTATCGGCGCCAGAGCTTGCAGCTCAGGCTGTTCGTTCTGTTGTTAAAGAAGCCGGTGTTGCTAGCGATTTGGTTGAGGAAATCATAATGGGTTCAGTTTTGCAAGCAGACTTGGGGCAAGCGCCGGCGAGGCAGGTGGCGAAGTTTGCTGGTCTTTCGGATCATACGGTTGCAACAACCATTAATAAGGTATGTGCGAGCGGTATGAAAGCAATAGCCGTTGCTGCGCAGGCAATTTTTTTAGGCGACGCCGATATTATAATTGCGGGCGGGATGGAGAGTATGAGTAGAGTGCCTTATTATGCTAATTCCATGCGTTGGGGTGCTAAGTTTGGTACGCAGCGTCTAAATGATGGTTTACAGCGTGACGGCTTGAGTGACGCCTATTCAAATGAAGCTATGGGGTGCTTCGCCGAGCTATGTGCCGAAAAATATCACATAAGTCGTGAAGAGCAGGATAGTTATGCCATTCGCTCTTATAAACGCAGTCTCGATGCTTGGCAGAAAGATAAGTTTTTAAAGGAGGTTCAATCTGTAACAATACAAGGTCGTAAAGGGGACACGGTAGTTTCGGAGGACGAAGAATTTTCCCAGGTCAATTTTGACAAAATACCCGAACTTAAACCAGCCTTCAAAAAGGAGGGGACGGTAACTGCAGCAAATGCATCGACCATCAGTGACGGAGCGGCGGCTGTCCTTTTGGTGTCTGGCGAAAAAATGGAAGAACTTGGACTTCATCCAATTGCAGAAATTGTCGCTTGTGCTGATGCGGAACAGGCTCCAGAATGGTTTACAACGACTCCAAGCGTTGCTACCGAGAAAGTGCTGAAAAAAGCTGGATTGACACTCCAAGATATTGATTACTTTGAATTTAATGAAGCTTTTTCTGTTGTGGCGTTGGTAAATGCACAAATTTTGGGTTTGCCAATGGACAAAGTCAACGTGTATGGAGGAGCTGTCTCTTTAGGCCATCCATTAGGTTGTTCGGGAGCAAGAATCGTGGTTACATTAAATAGTATTTTAAGACAAGAGGGAGGCTCATTGGGGCTTGCGGCAATCTGTAATGGTGGCGGTGGCGCATCTGCCATGATAATCAGAAGAACTTAATTCTTCTTCCAGATCAGATTATTGTACTTATCTGGAAGAAGCTCCATTCATTTATTTTATTGTTGATCATTCATAGCTTCCAAGAGGATTGTTCTATTCGTTACAACATAGATTGATTCTACTCTTCATATAAGCGGTTTGCCTCGACTCCGTGAAGGGCTAGTTCTGATTCGATTTCCGTAGGGTTGAGTCGGATACCTTCTATGGTTAATAGATTATAAATAGAATCCAAGTCTATTTTCCATTCGTGGATGCCATTCAATTTTTCAATAGCGTCTTTGATTTTGTCTACAAGACTGGGATGTTGAGCATTAGTTTCGAAAATGAGCTTTTCCATAGTGTTCCATATTAGGCCCGATAAAAAATCAGGCGTGTTTAACCAAAATAGTATAGACAATCATTTGATCGGCTAATTACGATAGTATTAATATACGCATAATAATGTTAAATTAATGGTCTAAAATGATTAAATTGTAATGAAACTATTAATTTTTGTAATAAATATGAGAATATGCTCCATCATTAACGTTGTTGATGGCTGATCGTAGACCCTAAAAAAAGTAGTGTTAAACAAAAAGCCCTTAATCCATTTGATCTAAGGGCTTTTTGTTTAAGGCTATGAATGCTTATTTACTTGTTTTTTCTATTTTGATCTTTAATCCGATCAGTTTTTCAATATCAGCCAGATAAGGTCTTTCTTCCACATCACAGAAAGAGATTGCTTTTCCTTCGAGTCCGGCCCTTCCTGTTCTTCCGATGCGATGAACATAGGTTTCAGGTACGTTCGGGAGATCATAATTGATAACGAGGGGAAGTTGTTCGATATCGATTCCTCTTGCAGCAATATCGGTGGCAATTAATATTTTTAGATGATTGTCTTTAAATTCACCCAGTGCCTTTTGTCTGGCATTTTGAGATTTATTTCCGTGAATGGCTGCTGCTCTCAAACCATTTTTCGCAAGTAGCTTAACAATTTTGTCGGCTCCGTGTTTTGTTCTGGAGAATACGATCGTACGTTCCTGTTTAAGTTTTTTTAATAGGACTGTTAGCAATTTGATTTTCTCCTTCTTTTCAACGAAAAATACCGATTGATTTACTTTTTCGGCTGTTGAGCTTACCGGAGTAACGTCAACTTCCAAAGGTTTATTCAATATTCCATGGGCAAACTTACGGATGTTGGGAGGCATTGTTGCCGAGAAAAATAGTGTTTGTCTCTTTGACGGAATCTTAGCTAGGATCTTTTTTATATCATGTATAAAGCCCATGTCCAGCATGTTGTCGGCTTCGTCCAATATGAGCATTTCGATCTTATCTAGAAAAACGATCTTTTGGTTTATTAGATCCAGTAAGCGCCCCGGGGTAGCCACCAGGATATCAACGCCCTTTTTTATTTCTTTGACCTGTTTTTCTTGGCTTACTCCGCCGAAAATAGTGCAATAGTTTAATTTTAGATATTTTCGGTATAAATTGATATTATCTCCGATTTGAATAGCCAGTTCACGTGTTGGCGTAAGAATCAGTGCCCTAATTGGAACGAATTTACCTGATGTCTTGGTTTCTTCAAGGCGTTGTAAAAGGGGGAGTGCAAAAGCGGCAGTTTTCCCTGTGCCCGTTTGTGCACACCCAATCAGATCGTTTCCTTTCAGTACAATTGGAATCGCCTTTTGTTGAATTGCTGTGGGATGTGTATAGCCTGTTTCTGTTATTGCTTTTAAAAGCGGATCGATTAAACTGAGTTGTTTAAATTCCATGCGTAGTATGTTCGAATTTGTCTTAAATAAAACCTTTTCAAATCATTTTATGCTTTTTATTTGAATGCCAAAAGTCTACAAATAAAAAGGATAGGATTAATGAAAGTTTAAAGGAAGAATAGGAAAAAGAAATGGGATAAGTCATTGTGAATTACCCCATTTAACAAGAAAGTGTATTTTTTGGATTACGCCAATTTTACATTTGTAGCGCTGATCCCCTTTGGAGTTCTTTCTACATCATAAGTAACAACGTCGCCTTCAGATACTTGATTTTTAAGCGCAGAAACGTGTACGAAAACATCTGCACTACCATCCTCTGGTGTAATAAAACCAAAACCTTTAGTTTCATTGAAAAATTTAATTTTACCTGTATTCATTATTTTTAATTAAGTGCGGCAAGTTAGGTATAAAAAACCATTAATCGCTCATTTTTTTTGATGAATTACAAAATGTGCTGTTCAGTTGGCTAATTTTCATCGTAAATGGAGACTTTCGCTGGGTTTGTCTATATATATTTTACAATGCGTATTGCAGGCACCTAAATTCATTTTTGTAATTTCATCGAAGCAATTTGCTTTTGATAAAAAAGGGAGCATTTCTCAATAAGGTATTCATCGAGGCGTATGTATTCATATCGATAACCTCGGCGATGCTTAAATAACAATTTTTAAACCAATATCTAATGAATAGAAAAGATTTTATCAAATCGTCCACTGTTTTGGCTGCATCATCATTTTTCTTAAATGTCCAGGGTTCCAGTTTATTAGATCAGTCTATTCGAGTTGGGCTGATTGGTGTAAATGGCATGGGCTGGTCAGATTTGAATTCATTATTAAAGAATGACGGTATTATGTGTACAGCTCTTTGTGACGTAGATGATAATATTCTTAAAAAAAGAGCGGAAGAGCTGCGAAAAAGGAGCATACACGTCGAAACTTTTTTGGATTATAAAAAGATGCTCGATAGCTCACTCGTAGATGCCGTGATCATTGCAACGCCAGACCATTGGCATTGCCTTCAAATGGTAGACGCTGTCAATGCAGGAAAGCATGTATATGTAGAGAAGCCCATTGGAAACTCTATTCTTGAATGTCAATTAATGGTTCAGGCTGCGAAAAAGAATAAGGCTATTGTTCAGGTTGGCCAATGGCAAAGGAGTCAGCAACATTTTCAAGATGCTATTGATTTTGTTCATTCTGGTAAATTGGGCAAAATAAGATTAGTAAAGGCCTGGTCCTATCAAGGGTGGAAAAGTGCCATTCCCGTTGTACCTGACGAACCCGTTCCGGCAGGTGTTCATTATACGGAATGGCTTGGACCCGCGCAAAAAAGGCCATTTAATCTGAATCGATTTCATTTTAATTTTCGATGGTTTTGGGACTATGCGGGTGGCTTGATGACCGATTGGGGGGTCCATATGCTGGACTATGCTTTACTCGGCATGAACGTTTCCGATCCAAAGTCTATTATGGCCTCAGGAGGCAAATTTGCTTTTCCGGATGACGCTGGACAAACGCCGGATACAATGACGGCCGTGTACGAGTTTGAGGGTTTTAATATTCAATGGGAGCATGCCAAAGGAATTGATCTTGGTCCATATAACCGTAACCACGGTGTCGCATTTATTGGTAACAATGGTACGCTGGTTTTAAACCGGTCTGGATGGGAGGTGATTCCAGAAAAGGGGCGGATGGAAGCGGTCGCTATGCAACCTTCTTTAGACGATGGACTAGATAAGCACATGGAAAATTTTGTGGCCGCCATTCGTCAACGTAATCCGCTATTACTTCATGCACCAATCGAAGTTGGCGCCCATATCGCCATCTTTTCTCAGCTAGGAAATATAGCATTCAGGACAGGTCAAAAGCTCTATTGGAATAAAGAACAACAGAATTTTACGGATCAAAAGGCGAATGAGTACTTAGCATCGGTTTATCATAACGGATATAAATATCCAAAGGTATAATGCATTGCGACGGGTTGTTGATTAAAATAAATAATCAACAACCAATGGGTTATTGCTGTACATCTTTGAGCACAAATTCATTTGCAAGATCGATCTCCTCGCGATTGATGGTATGACCTCCGTTTGAATATATAGCGAGCTGTACGTTTGCATTCATTTTTTGTAAAATGGATGCTGTTGTTTTGACCCGTTCTAATGGAACGTGGAAATCGGGATCGCTAGTGCCGAGGAGAATTGGAGTCTGTGCAAAATCTCCGCTGTAATTTTGGTGGTTAATTTCTTCACCTATTACGCCGCCGATAATTGCGACTGCCCCTCCGTAATGCTGCGCATGCCGTGCAAGGTATTCGAGCGTTAAGCAGGCTCCTTGAGAGAACCCGAAAAAATAAATGTCTTTGGCAGGGATTCCCTGCGCTAAAGCGAGTTGAACGGTATGGTCGATTAAGTCCAGTGCTGAACTCAACCACGGTTCGTTCTGTTGAACAGGAGCTATAAAGGAAAAGGGATACCAACTGTGGTTTTCGGCTTGAGGTGCCAGCAGTGCAAAATTATCGACCTGAAGGTACGATGACAGGCTAAGTATATCTTCGGCACTTCCGCCCCGGCCATGGATCATGATGATGGCTTTTTTTGCCTGTTCCAAATTGTGACCGGCTCTCTTGATGTTTAGTGGATGACTCATGTTGCTTTTTCTTTTTTGATAATTATGTTGTTCTTCTAAACCAAATATCTTGATAGCGCTCGGGATGGCGATGAAATTGTGCATTTACATAAGGACATAATGGAACAATTTTCATGTTATTTTCGCGGGCATAAGATACGAGCTTTTCGAGAAGTATTTTTGCAAATCCTCTGCCTTCATATACATCATCTACCTCGGTGTGGTAAACAACAAGGTTGCCGTCGATGATCGCAATGCTCATTAAGCCGGCTTTATGATTATCAGAGAATAACTGGAGTTCGCCGCGTTGACTTTTGTCCAGGATAATTTCAGTTCTTTCCATAGCTCTTTTTTTTTTGCAGGTGAAATTAATGTGATTTATTGATCTAGTCTATTTTCGGTAATGCTTTTTCAATTTGTAATCGGTGGCTTTCATACTGTTTTGGTAATTTGAGGGCAGAACCTAAACTCGATAGCTGTTCATCCACTGTAAAACCGGGGTTATCGGTCGCGATTTCAAAAAGTACGCCTCCTGGTTCACGAAAGTATAACGAGAAAAAATAGTCTCTATTTATTTTAGGCGTGATATCTAATCCTGCCGAAAGTATTTTTTCGCGGTACTCCATCAAGACGTTATCGTTTTTCACGCGAAATGCAATATGATGGTTTGTACCGGCTGCATTTTTGCCGTAGTTCAGATTTTCATCTGCAATGATGTCGACCATGTTGGCTGTGGCTATACTGTCCGTCGTCAATCGATAACGATTGTCAATCTGTTGGCTAAGCGTATAGCCTAAAATATCGGTCAGTATTTTTACGGTTGGTTCTGCCTTTCTTAAAGAGAGTGTTACATTATGGAAGCCTTTTAAGGCATTTTCTGCTTGGATATCGGTGGTTGTCCAAGGAAGTCTTGGATCAGTTGTTTCAATAAACTGAAGCTGTAAGCCGTCGGGATCACGAAATGATATTAATTTCTCTCCAAAAATCTCATCTTCTATCCACTGGATGCGATATTGTGTTAAGCGATTTTTCCAAAAATCTAGACTACCTTTCGGTACCGAGTACCCTATGTGGGTAGCCATTCCTGCACCTGGGGCTCCTTTTCCGATACCTTCCCAAGGGAAAAAAGTAAGGATAGTCCCAGGTTCTCCCATTTCATTGCCGTAGTAAAAGTGGTAGGTGCCGGGATCATCAAAGTTTACGGTCTTTTTTATAAGACGGACACCCAGTACTTGCGTATAAAAATCGAGATTTCGTTTTGCATTATCGGCTATCGCAGTAATGTGATGCAATCCTAATATTTTATTTTCCATATCAACGTGTTATATTTTTCAACGAGTTATATTTTTTACAATGCGTTATGTTTTCTTAACTGAGATAAAGTTACACCAATTCGAAGAAAGTTTTATTGAACTAGATTAATAAAATCAATTGTGTATCAGTAACGGTATCTCTCTAAATTTAATTGGAAAATAACTTATTTATTAGGAATATAGACGATGAATTTTTGAGATAAGGCAACTATTCATCGCATAGTTTGTTCTTAATAAAACATTATTTGATCAATTTCCTTATTAATTAGGCGGTGTTCAGTAATGTTTTTGTTAACTTCACGGTGATAATAAACCTGATCTAAATACTGGAAATAAATGGTAAATAATGTTTTTCCTGAAAATGAGTTAAGAAGGATAGAAAAACTAAAGTCTTATGAGTTAATGGGACTTGGGAAAGACCCTGAATTAGATGTTTTTGCGCAGGCGGCCTGTTTGATTACAGATTGTCCTGCCGCTCTAATTGGCATGATGGAACAGGAAACGCAACGTATTCAGAGTTGCGTTGGGATAGCGTTGGAGACTGTGGACAGGAACAATACCCTTTGTCAATACACAATCATGAGTAAAGAAGTGGTCATTATTGAAGACACTTTTGACGATGTTCGCTCCTCATCCAATCCCTTGATTCGCGAAGGAAATATTCGTTTTTATGCCGGGGTTCCACTTTTGGATGATGATGGAGATGCGCTTGGAACAATCTGCGTGATTGATTTTCAGCCAAAAAAGCTTTCTGAAAAACAAGTGAATTCTTTAGCTGAACTCGGTAAGGCGGTGACCAAGATCTTATTGGGCAAGCATCGAAAAATACAGGCCGGTTATTTCGCTGAGATTTTTCATCTCACCAACAATATTATTTGTGTTTTGGATGATATGCGCCATGTCAAAGAAGTTAATCCTGCATTTAGTAAAGTTTTGGGATTGTCCCGTTCGAACAGCTTAGGCAAATCTATTTTCACTTTACTGGGTGACACTAAAGAAAAATTAGTATCCGACTTGAACCGGGTAGAGGAAGCAAAATACGGTATCCAAAGCAGCAGTACAACTCGAACAGACAACGGCCAAATGGTGGAGATTGAATGGCATTTTAAATTTGATGCAGTAAACCGTGATATTTTGGCTTTCGGCAGAAATGTAACAGCTGAACGTGAAGAGAAACTGAAATTGGAAAATTCGGAGCGTAGATTCCGTAGCTTTTTTGAAAATGCCATTGGCCTGATGAGCATGCACGATATGGAGGGTAATATTTTATCAGTCAATGAAAGAGGAAGAGAGATATTATGTTATTCCAAAGAGGAGGTCAAAGGGCTTAATCTAACAAACTTGGTCCCGGCTCATCATGTTGGTCTAGTTGCGGAATATCTTCAACGTATTGCGAGCAACAGAGAGGATTCAGGAATGATGGTTTTGCAAACAAAAGATGGTGAAGATATCTCATGGCTTTATCATAACATGTTAGAAACTGATGAGAATGGAAAGTCTTACGTTTTCAGCACCGCGCTGAATATGACAGATCGGCTACGGCTTGAAAATGATCTTTTGCATACCAAGCAGATCTTAGAACAGACAAATGCTGTCGCTCAAGTTGGTGGATGGGAGGTAGATCTGATTGACAATAAGGTCTATTGGTCCGATTCTACAAAGCTTATCCATGGTGTACCTCTTGATTTTACGCCGGATTTTGAGCATGCTATCGGATTTTATGAACAGGAGAGTCAGGTTACTTTGCGACGGGTATTCGAAGAGGCAATTGCATCTAGGACACCGTATGATACGGAATTACGTCTATTAAAGCAAAATGGCGAGTCTATTTGGGTACGCGTAAAGGGTATTCCCGAATTTGAAAATGATGTATGCAAACGTGTGTATGGAATTATTCAGGATATTGATCATAGTAAATCGCTATTTCTGGAGTTAGAACGCAAAGAGTCGATGTTACGGGCCTTTGTAGATTACGTTCCGGCTTCTGTCGCCATGTTTGACCGAGATTTTAACTACATTTCTGTCAGTAATCAATGGTTGGAAGATTTTCATGATGGGGCGAATTTGCCGCCTAACAGTAACTTTTTTGATCTTTTTCCCAACATTCCGGAAAATAGAAAGAAAATATACCGCGATGCTTTAGCTGGCGTATCTTATAAGAATAGGGATGAGATTATTCAGGCCGGTGGATTTGCCGAAGCGCAGCATTTCAATTGGGAAGTTAGGCCATGGCATCTGGCTGATGGAAGTATAGGTGGGATCATTATTTTTACGCAGAACATTACGGAGTCAGTAAAAATAAATGATGAATTGAAATTAGCAAAAGAGCTAGCCGTGCTAGCGAGTAAGGCAAAGTCCGAATTCCTAGCCAATATGAGCCACGAAATTCGAACACCTTTAAATGGCGTGATCGGATTTTCAGACTTATTGTTGAAAACGCCATTAAATGATACGCAATTGCAATATCTTGGCTATATCAATGAATCGGGGAATAGCTTGCTCAATATTATCAATGACATTTTGGATTTTTCAAAAATTGAATCCGGAAAACTTGAATTATTTGTTGATAAATATAATCTATATGATGTAGCTAATCAGGTTATTAATGTTGTTCTCTATCAAGCCCAACGAAAGGATGTCGAACTGCTTCTGAATATTGAGCAGGGGCTACCCGCTTTTGTTTGGATTGATGAATCACGTATCAAGCAAGTATTGGTGAATCTGTTGGGTAATGCGGTGAAGTTCACAGAAAAAGGCGAGATCGAATTTAAGATTAGTAAGCGCTATAATAGCGAGGATAAATTAGCGCTACGGTTTGAAGTTAGGGATACCGGTATTGGAATTCCGCCCGAGAAGCAGCAACGTATATTCGATGCTTTCACCCAAGAAGATAGTTCCGTAAGTAAACGTTATGGTGGTACCGGACTTGGTTTGACGATCTCTAATAACCTGTTGAAATATATGGGAAGCAAACTGAATTTGGTGAGTAAAATGGGCGTCGGATCCACATTTTTCTTTGATATTGAGGTTCCATTTGAAGAACAGGAAGTTATAGATACAGCACTGCCATTAAATCGGGTTCTTGTTGTTGACGATAACGCCAATAATCGGATCATTCTTCAACATATGCTATCGTATAAGAACGTCGAATCTGTACTTGCGGCTAATGGTATGGAAGCTTTACAGTTATTGATGAAAGGTGAAAGGTTTGATGTTATTTTAATGGATTATCATATGCCGATATTATCAGGCCTTGAAACGATCGGTAAGATCAAAGAGCTCTTTCTGAAGCAAGAGGAAGGTATTCCATTGATCGTCTTGCATACCTCATCGGAAGAGCATGAGGTCATTTCGGCATTTCGACAGGAAGAGCATTCTTTCTGCTTGCTTAAACCTATTAAATCAGAAGAGTTGTATTCAACACTTCGCCGAGCGATCCAGCAAAATAGGCAGGAAGCCGTCCAAGCAAAAGCTAATGAAAATTTACCTGTGTCGTCAGATTTTTATGATAAGGAAATTCAGGTGCTATTGGCAGACGATAATGCAGTCAATATGGCGCTCAATTTGCGCATTATGGCCAGTATCATGCCGAGTGCACGACTGACTGAAGTGTCTGACGGGGCTCAAGCCATTGAGGCCTGTATGAAAAAAACATTTGATTTTATTTTAATGGATGTTCAGATGCCTGAGATCGATGGTATCGAAGCTACCAAACAGATTCGCCAGATTGAAGGTTATGCCGACACACCTATAATTGGTGTTACAGCCGGTAATATTTCGGGTGAAAAAGAACGTTGTCTAGCTGCGGGAATGTCCGATTTTTTAGCTAAGCCTATTCGACAACAAGATTTGTACACAGCGTTAGATAAAGCTATATCTGGTAATCCGATTGTTGACGAAGGGTCCGAATTAGCGCACGACGATCAACATTTAGACATGCGTCGCTTGGATGAACAGGCCGGTGATGATCCTGCATTTCTAGCGTTTTTTCTGGATTTGGTCGTACGGGAGATAACAGGGGCTAGAAAGCAGCTTCAGGTGGCAATCCATGCCAGTGATATTGTCCATGTCAAGGAGCTGCTGCATAAATTGCGGGGCACTGCTTCAACAGCAGGGCTAGTCAAATTGGCCGAGATGACAAAAGAATTGGAAACAAGTTTCACTATTGAAACTGATCTTGCGACTGCTTTTATAGCAATTGAACAAGAAATGGATATAGGTTTGGAACTCATTACAAAAATTTTAAATAAATAACGCTATGTTGATTTTAATAGCTGAAGACGACGAATTGGTACTACGTACTGTTGAGCACAAATTGGTAAAAGAAGGGCACGAAGTAGTGTTGACCAGAAATGGCCGTGAAGCGATAGAGAAAATTAATGAACTGGATTTGGATTTAGTTGTGACGGACATTATGATGCCTTTTGCTTCTGGTATTGAAATTCTTTCGGCGATAAAGCGCGTTGGAAAGGCGATTCCAGTCATTGTATTATCGAGTATGGGCCAGGAGGAGGTTGTGGTCGATGCCTTCGACTTAGGTGCATCAGATTTTATGGTTAAGCCATTTAGTCCAAACGAGCTTATTCTTAGAATAAAACGCATAAAAAATAAATAAACAATATGCATCATCATATCGCACTACATGAACTTATTCTTGCGATTGTTATCGTGTTGATCTTAGTACTGTTGTTGATTATTACCGTATTAGGATACAGCTTCTATAGTTATCGAATACTTCATAATAAGCACTCTTGGAAAGAAATCATCGAGTTTAAGATTATGGAGACAATCGTAGGGAATGATGACCGTAGTGATAGCGATAAGGGATTTGCGGAGCATTTAAGGGAGCCTTCGTTTCGGGCTCTTTTTTTAGATGTATTGGTTGATTCGGATCGAAAATTTTCTGGTGCTGCTAAACAATCAATTAATAGGCTGTTTCGTGATTTTGAACTCGAGGATGAAGCCTGGCGAAAACTCAGGCATCGCAGCGGCTATTTGGTAGCCGGCGGTGTTCAGGAACTTGCAGCCATGAATGTCGAAGCTGCAATACCTGAAATCATGGAGAAGTTGAACGATCCCCGAACTGCCGTTTATCAGGAGGCCCAATATGCGCTTGTTAGTTTTAAGGGATACGAAGGCCTTGGCTTTTTGGATCATTTCAACAAGCCGTTATCAGACTGGCAACAGCTCCGCTTATTGTATTCAATTCATGATATACCAGAACAGGCTGATTTACAGGTAAAGGATTGGATCCATAGTAAAAATGATTCGGTTGTTATCTTTACTTTACGTCTAATTCGAAAATTTAGATTGATGACCCTTTATACATTGGTCTTTAGCCTATTGGAACATCCTTCGATAAATGTTCGTGTACAGGCGGTAAGAACTTTGCAAGCAATTGAGAGCAGTGAGACTATTCAGCAATTTATACAAGGTTTTGATCTGCAGCCACTCGCAGTGCAGAATGAGATGCTGAAGGCGATGAAGATGATCAAAAGTAAAGAAAGTGAGCATTTTCTTAAAGAACTGCTGTGGAATCATAGCCCAGTATCAATTAAGATTTCTGCCGCAGAAGTACTTGTCGTTCTTGGAGAGGAACACTATCTGCGGGAGATCTCCCAAGGTGGAGATACTTACGACGAGCTTAGACAAATTATTAAACACGCTTTGCAAGAGAAAAAATGTTAGAGTTTTCCCATATCGTATATGAAATTATAGTTTGGTTATTTTTGCTTTATTCGGGGGCGGTATTTCTTATCTATGCTTGGATAGGATTATATGCTTATGGAGCTGTGTTTCGTTACAAACATGATAACACGTTTACGGACTATGGTATTATTGCCACCAACCCCAATGCACCTACATTCAGTCTGATTGCACCGGCCTATAACGAGGGTATGACCATCGTCGAGAATGTGCGGTCCTTATTGTCGTTGTATTACCATAATTTAGAAATTATAATCGTAAATGATGGAAGTAAGGATGATTCGATATCGAAATTGATCACGTCTTATGAACTTGAACCGACGTCATTCTTTGTTCAGGGAAACATTGAGACCAAGGAGATACGGGGAATCTATAAGAGTAAGAATCCGGCGTTTAAGAAGCTGATTGTTGTAGATAAAGAGAATGGGGGCAAGGCGGACGCGCTTAACGTTGGGGTGAATATTTCTTCCGGAGATTATATCGTTTGTATTGATGTGGATTGTATTTTAGAACAAGATGCCATTTTAAAACTAGCGAAGCCATTTTTAGAACAAACTGACAAACGCGTTATCGCTTGCGGCGGCGTTATCCGTTTAGCCAACAATTGTAACGTCGTGAATGGGTCCGTTGTGGATGTTAATTTGCCAAAGTCTTGGTTGGGGCGTACCCAAGCTTTAGAATATATCCGCGCTTTCATTTTGGGGCGAATGGCTTGGTCTAGAGCTTCGGGATTAATTCTTATTTCAGGTGCATTTGGCGCTTTTAACCGGGAGATTGTGTTGGCTTGCGGAGGCTATGACCGAAATACGGTTGGGGAGGATATGGAGCTTGTTGTTCGTATGCGTCGCTATATGGAAGAGCAAAAGCAGGCTTACGAGGTCGTTAATATTCCTGATCCCTTATGCTGGACGGAGGTGCCAGAATCTAAAGAGGTACTACGTAAGCAGCGCAATCGTTGGATGCGCGGCACGATGGAAACCTTATGGAAGCATCGCAAACTCATGTTCAATCCGAAGTATGGTCGGTTCGGTATGGTTAGCATGCCTTATTGGTTTTTCTTTGAATTTTTGGGGCCTATTGTCGAATTTACGGGTTACATTGTTTTTCTAATCTTTTTTATACTCGGAATCATCAACTGGCCATTTTTCTTCGCACTTTTTGCACTGGTAATTGCTTCGGGAATTTTGTATTCCATCTATGCCATCCTGATTGATCTTGTTAGCCACCAGGTCTATTCAAAGAAGCGGGACCTTTCGACGTTAATAACTACCGCTATTCTAGAACCATTTTACTTTCACCCTATTGTCGTTAAAGCTGGAGTCCAGGGGGTTGTTGATTACTTTCGCAAGCAGCATGGCTGGGGAGAAATGACACGACAAGGCTTTCAACAAAAAGATGCCAATGAGTCGGTTTGGAAATACCTCGGTCATCGATTAAATCTGTCGTTAAAAAGCTTAGGACCTGTGATGTTGGTTGTCTTTGCCTTGTATATGTTATCCGTTGGTGTAGAATGGTGGTGGTACGGTCGTCGATTTTCTCAGCTTTCGGAGGTCCACGCAGGCAAATACCTATTTTTGGATAACATCCTGTTTATCTTTCAAGCCTTAGCGTGTTTGGGAATAGGCTATTTATTGCTACAATTCTTAAGCAGATTTTGGGCGAGGCTTCTTTTGATCATTTCGTTCTCGCTTATTGTTGTTATGCAGTTCATCTTATTTCTGTATTTTGGCGAATCGAGAAATTTGCTTGGGGCTGATATGTTCTATTACAGTTCGGAAGAGATGAAGCAAATTTTGGAGGCTAGCGGTATGTTGAGTTTTACCAATATTGCTTTACTTTTATTATTGATCGCAATTTCTTGGGTTCCGCTTTGGATTGCCAATAAAAAGACATTCAAAAAAAACTATGTTAGTATTGCACTCTTATCTTTGGGGATCATATCGTTTTTCATTAGTTCGGCTTCGCTTTTAGGGGGTAGGTCCGATAACGATGAATTCGTAGCCAATGCAAGCCGGAGTAAATGGCGTTATTTCTTCAATTCCAATTTATCAAATTATGTGGATGAACCCCCGGGTATGCTCGCAATGTTCCATAAAGAGGAGGATACAAAGGTGTTGGATACTAAATTTCCTTTTTTGAAAAAAGAAGATACCAAAGATTTTCTAGGAACACACCTTCAGAAAACGACGAAAGTGCCCAATTTAGTTATTCTCGTCATTGAGGGGCTAGGGCATGCCTATAGCGCTGAGAATGGCTATATCGGTAACTTCACGCCATTTATCGGTAAACTGAAGCAGCAATCGCTGTATTGGGACAATAACATGAGTTCTTCAGGACGGACATTTTCTGTTCTGCCTACGATAACAGGCTCACTACCTTTTGCTATGCACGGTTTTTTAGAGCAAGATACCTTACCAGACAATTTCAATCTATTTAATATTCTAAAGAGCAACGGATTTAATACTGGTTTTTTCTATGGCGGTCATTCAAATTTTGACTTCATGAAGAAGTTCATGGATTATAATAAAATTGATATGCTCATCGATCAGGAAGCATTTGGTCCTCCATATAAGAAATTGCCTGAAAAGGGGGGAGAAAGTTGGGGATATGAAGACCAAGCTGTATTTAGTAAGCTTCTTGAAGTACAGAAAGTGCAGCAAAAACCTTATTTCCATGTGCTTTTGACGCTCTCTACACATAATCCATTTTTGATTAATAATGCGGCCCATTATGAGCAATTATTTGATCAACGTATGGTGACATTGAACCTTACGGCCGAGCAGAAAAAGTGGGCTTTAGAAAACCGTACGCAGCTGGTCTCAGTGTTGAATTTGGATGATGCGATGGAACAATTTTTTGAATCTTACAAAAAGAGAGCAGATTTTGCAAATACGATTTTTGTCATAACTGGAGACCACGCAATGCCTGAGATACCGTTACAAAGCAAAATCGATCGTTATCATGTTCCTTTGTTGATTTATTCACCACTTTTAAAAGGGCCAAAGACTTTTCATCATTTTGTTAGCCATTTTGATGTCGCGCCATCTATATTGGCCTACTATCGAGAAAACTTTGGAGTTAAAACTCCCGGTCAAGTTACTTGGATAGGTGCGGGCCTTGACAAAGGGGCATCTGCACAAGGTGATGGCATCGGTATGATGCAGAGCAAAAATCAGTTGATTGATTTTGTAAGGGGTAATTATCATCTTTCTGATGGACAACTGTATCAGTTGGATGGTGTGTTCAATGAAGACGTGGCCTCGGATAATGCGAAAGAGGAGGTTACAAGGCGCTTTGAATTATTTAAGCGCAAAAATAAGCTATTCTATACAGAGAAGCGGCTCATTCCGGATAGCGTCTATACCAACTATTTCAAACGGACAGGAAACCGCTAGAATTTTCGAATATAGCCTAGGATGATGTCTAGTTGATTTCCTTTTTCTTTGGGACGGAATTCTTGGTTATAATAGGTGCCCGAAATTGAAAACAGATTACTTTGCTTAACAGAGAAATTATATTCAGCACCTACTTTAAATGTTTTTAATTTATAGGAAGCGTTGTCCAATAGATTATTTCGGTTTTCCTCAGGGCTCAAACCCGTTCCGGCGCTAAATCCGAAGTAATCGTTTGCTCCTTTTGTATAATAGCGGACTGTTCCGGTATACGATTGGGAAATATTCTTTTCGCCTGGAGTAAGGTAAGTCCTTAGATTGAACCACAAGTTTTGGTAATATTTTCCGACTGAAGCTGTGTACATCCAGATGTTGTCACTAAAATAGAGCTGACGATATCCGATTTCCCCCTCAAAGCTGTTCGGAAGATTGGCATAGAGAGACACACCAGTTCTATATTTCGCAAAAATCCCCACATTATTGGAATAGCCTGCTCCGACATAAAGGTAAAATATCTTTGAAAGCCGTGGGTAAGCCTCCATCTCAAATTGGACGCCATTTTCTGCAAATTTATTCGCATAGTTAGTTCTGAAAATTACAGATCCTATTGCTGTTGCCCGTTTATAACTTAATCCAACAATGTGCCAATTGTGATCAAACTGTTTGTCAAAATAGACAAAATTGTACGTCAGACCGATTGCATTTTTAGCGGTATACTCTTCAATATTTTTTGCCAATGCTCTGGCCTCCGTATTTTTTGGATTAATTTCCAACAAACTATGAATTGCCTTTTCGGCAGTTTCGTATTGATCGTTGCCATAGCTTATTTTGCCTTTTAGCAATAGTAAATCCTGAGACTGCGGATGTATGCGTAGCCCTTTATCGGTGATTGCAATTGCTCTTTCAGCCTGGTCGTTCCAATACTCAAGCGAAGCGTACGCCAAAAAGAAATCTTCATCAGTGGTATTTTTTCTATCCAGTTCCGTAAAGATGGCCCTTGCCGAATCTATCTTATCTGACCAGGTATAAATGCGCGCTAAAAAAATGTTGATATCCGTGTAGTCCGGTGCTTGAAGTAGCGCCTGCTTGGACAATTGAATCGCTTGTGGATAATCTTTTGATTCAAAAGCAACCTTTCGCGCTTTAGCAAAGAGATCATCGGCAGTGAGTTTTGTCTCTTGCGCCATGGAGAATAAAGGTATTAGTGATAGTAATGGATAAATTACTTTTTTCATTCCGGATTGTATAGTTGACATTTAAGCTTGCTAATATATAAACTAAAATTAGCAAAATTTGTTTGTGCACTGTGGTTTTAAATAAATTTTGCGCGCTCGTGAATCCTTCTAAACCATTTATGGGATACCATTTGAGACGACATTTAGAATGAGAGTTTAGAAAACCGCCAATTTAAGGTATCGATAATGGTTAACTGGTTGCTGTCTACAGGTAAACCGGTTATGATCTTAAGTACCTGCATAGCCATCATGCTACCTATGATCCCTGGCAGGGGGCCTAGTACTCCATTTTTATCGCAATTTGGAACCTGATCGGGGTTTGGGGGAGTGGGAAAGATGTCCAGAAGGTGTTTACTGCCTTCAAAGTTAAAAACTGCCAGCTGTCCTTCAAAGCCGTGGATGCTCCCATATACCAAGGGTTTATCGAGTTTCAAGCAAATTTGATTCAGTAAGTAACGTGTCGAGAAGTTATCCGAGCAATCTACTACTATTTGATAGGGAGCAAGAATTGCAGCCGCGTTGTTCGGTTCTATCTTCACCTGAACCGTATGAAAATCAATTGTACTATTATGCTGTCGAATATAGTCTTGGGCACTTTCGGTTTTAGTTTTGTGAATGTTGTTTTCGGAGTGTATGATCTGTCTATTTAGATTGTGGATTTCAACATGGTCAAAATCAGCCAGGCCAAGTTTACCTATACCTGCAGCGGCTAAATATTGAAGGACGGGACTTCCGAGTCCCCCTGCGCCAACAATCAATACCTTGGCATCCATGATTTTTCTTTGTCCTGAGACGCCAATTTCATCGATAAAAATCTGCCGGCTATAGCGCTCAAAAATATTGTCTTTTTTCATTTATTTAACGTACTATGCCAGCGAAATTGGTTTCCCAGTCCTTCATCACCGGCGAGTATCCCATTTTTCGGATTTGACTTTTTATGGTTTCCATATCCCTTTCATCGCTTACTTCAAATTGTTCTAAAGCTTGTGGATCGACAACATAGCCCCCGGGATTTGTTTTTGATGCAGCGCTCATCGTCGTTACTCCAATGGGTATAATATGATCTCTAAAAGTTTCGTTTTCCCTTGTGGAAATAGAGATTTCCAAATTTTCATTCCACAGGCGATATGCACAGATCAGCTGCAGTAGATCGCGGTCGGCCAAATGAAAATTTGGTTCCAAAGAGCCAGCAGCTGGACGCAGGCGTGGAAAGGAAATTGAATAACGAGTCTGCCAATAATGTTTTTGTAAATAAGCAATGTGTGCGGCGGTAAAGAAACTGTCCACCCGCCAGTCTTCGAGCCCCAGTAATACACCCAATCCGATTTTATGGATGCCTGCCCGGCCTATACGATCAGGTGTATCCAAACGATAATCAAAATTTGACTTTTTTCCTTTGGGATGATATTGCCTATAAACTTCCCGGTGGTATGTCTCCTGATAAACCAAGATGGCATATACGCCAGCGGCCTGCAATAACTCGTACTCGGATTGTTCCAACGGTTGTACCTCAATGGATATCTGGGAAAAATGGGACTTTAGAAGTTGAATAGCATGTAGGAAATAATTGATTTCAACAGTTTTGTTAGCTTCTCCGCTAACGAGGAGGATATGGTTGACTCCCATAGCTTTAAGTGCCATCGCTTCCAGTAACAACTCGGTATCGCTAAGCGTCTTTCGTCTGATTTTGTTGTCCATGCTGAAACCACAATAGGTACAAATATTTTGGCACTCATTGCTGAGGTAAAGGGGAGCATACAGCTGAATAGTTTTGCCGAATCGGCGCTGTGTGAGTTGTTGTGTCTTTTGAGCCATTTGTTCCAGATATGGAGCCGCTGCCGGAGCGGTAAGTGTGCCAAAATCATATAGGGTCAAATGATCCTTATTTAGCACATGCTGTACATCCCGATCTGTAGTGCTGTAAATTTGCATTTGGATTTCATCCCAGGAGTATTGATTGAAAAGCATTTTAAAATCGGTCATAAGGCAATGATTAGTCTAACAAAAATGAAGTTAACGGGCTCGAAGCGACGGCATGTGCTCCGACCTTTCCTAAGCCGGCCTCATAGGCTCTTCGGCCAGCTGTAACCGCTTCTTTGAATGCTGCGGCCATGCGTACGGGGTTATTGGAAATGGCAATTGCCGTATTCACTAAAACAGCGTCTGCTCCGATTTCCATAGCTTTGGCGGCATCGGAAGGCGCTCCGATGCCAGCATCTATAACGACGGGTACATTACTTTGTTCAATGATAATTTCAAGAAAGTCCATAGTACGAAGTCCTTTATTACTGCCAATAGGAGCACCTAGAGGCATAACTGCTGCTGTGCCTGCATTTTCCAGCCTTTTACAAAGTACTGGATCTGCATGGATATAAGGCATGACGACGAACCCCAATTTGGCCAACGATTCAGTTGCACGTAAGGTTTCAATGGGATCAGGTAATAGATAGCGAGGATCGGGATGAATTTCCAACTTTACCCAGTTTGTTTCCAAAGCCTCTCGTGCAAGTTGGGCTGCGAGTACCGCTTCTTTAGCAGTACGTGCTCCCGAGGTATTGGGAAGCAAATGAATATTTTTCAGATGGAGGGCATTCAGGATATTGTCGTCTACGGTGTTCTGATCGATGCGTTTGAGGGCCACGGTAACCAACTGGGAAGCCGAAGATTCAATGGCATGGCTCATTTCTGTGAGACTGCCGAACTTGCCCGTACCCAAAAATAACCTTGATTCAAATACGCGATCGGCTATGGTTAAATTGCTCATATTAAAATTTTGTTGATTGATGAAACGATTGCTGGATTATAGTTTATACGAGCGGAAATTGCAACTCCATAAACTCCAGTTTGTAATAGCTGTTGAATGTCGTCGAGGTGGGCTATACCGCCTATGGCGAATATCGGGATAGGGGATAACCCTTCTCGTCTGACCTGCCTAATGATATTTTCATATCCGTCAAGCCCCAATACGGGACTTAGTTTTTGTTTTGTTGTCGTAAATCGGAATGGTCCAAGCCCGATATAGTCACAATTTTCCGTTATTCTTTGATTTACATCTGTAAAGCTATTGGCAGTACCGCCAATTATTTTTCCTGGCCCCAATAGCTTCCTTGCCGCAGCGATACTGCCGTCCTCCAGTCCGAGATGTACGCCGTCTGCGTCTACAGCCGCTGCAAGCGCAGGATGATCATTGATGATACAGGTGGCGCCGTATAGCGAACACACGTTTTTGATCTTTTCTGCCAATGTGTAAAGATGCTCTTGGCGAGCTCCTTTCCACCTAACTTGTATCCATTTGACACCAGCATCAAGAGCTTTTAAAATATTATCTTTTTGTGCATCTAATGTTTGTCCTTGTGATATGTATTGGAGTTTTTCCATAGTTTTTGTTGACATGCAATGAAATTTTGAATTGGGTCTGGATGCTGCCATAAAGCGCCATACAAAGCAATTCCATCTGCCCCTTCCTGCAATGGCAGGAGGCAGTTAGCTTGGTTTATACCGCCAAGTGCTATCAGACGAACCGTAAAATTAACGCGTTTTGGAAGTTGATTCAGTTGGGCATTATCTCGTCCGTATCCTTTTTTTGAAATACTTGGAAATATTGGACTGAGAAGAGCATAAGCCCAGCATTCATCCAGTTTGTTGAATGCCAGGATATCATGTACAGATGTTGAGCAAATAATTGGAGCGTTCATCTGACTGGAGGGGCTATGCTGTCTACTCCATTCATTTATATGAATGCGTGCGATCCCAAGTTCAGCCGACAGGTGAGGGTGGGAATGGAGGACCAACTTTTCAAGATATGCAGGATCTATTGATTCTACATATCTTGCCATTTGTAAGTCTGTAAAATGATATTTGCGTAAGTGCAGGAAATCGAGTCCCTTTTCAAAAAGTGTATGGAGAACCGCTTTTTCGGTATCTATGGTCTCTTCTGGCGTTAGTGCAATGATCATGAATAGATTTCTTTACCCTGTGCGATAAATTCTTGGGATTTTTCAAGCATACCCTGCGCTGCACTATCCCGTATTTCTTGCGTAATTTTCATGGAGCAAAATTTGGGGCCGCACATGGAACAGAAATGAGCTACTTTAGCTGCATCTGCAGGCAAGGTTTCGTCATGATATTCCCGTGCGGTATCCGGATCTAGGGACAGATTGAATTGATCTTCCCATCTGAATTCAAATCTTGCTTTACTTAAAGCATTGTCACGATACTGTGCTCCAGGGTGTCCTTTGGCCAAATCGGCAGCATGCGCGGCTAGTTTGTACGTGATGACACCATCTTTAACATCTTTTTTATTTGGTAGTCCGAGGTGTTCTTTTGGGGTGACATAACAAAGCATGGCACAACCGTACCAACCGATCATCGCGGCTCCAATGGCCGAAGTAATATGGTCATACCCCGGAGCAATATCGGTGGTAAGCGGGCCTAAGGTATAAAATGGAGCTTCATTACAACATTCCAGTTGTTTGTCCATATTTTCTTTGATCAGTTGCATTGGGACGTGACCGGGGCCCTCTATCATTACCTGAACATCGTGTTTCCAGGCGATCTTCGCAAGTTCACCCAATGTTTCGAGTTCAGCAAATTGAGCCGCATCGTTGGCGTCCGCAATAGCTCCAGGGCGAAGACCATCGCCAAGCGAAAAAGCGACGTCATATTGTTTCATAATCGAGCAGATTTCCTCAAAATGGGTATAAAGAAAGTTTTCTTTGTGGTGAAAAAGACACCATTTAGCCATGATGGAACCACCTCTTGAGACGATACCAGTTACCCTTGAAGCTGTAAGATGAATATAGCGAAGCAGTACACCTGCATGTATAGTAAAGTATGAAACACCTTGTTCTGCCTGTTCGATCAAGGTGTCTTTAAATATCTCCCAAGTAAGGTCTTCGGCTACCCCTTTTACTTTTTCTAATGCTTGATAGATTGGTACGGTGCCGATTGGAACGGGTGAATTGCGGATGATCCACTCGCGGGTTTCATGAATATTTTTACCTGTGGAGAGATCCATGATGGTGTCGGCCCCCCAACGGCAGGCCCAAACCGCTTTCTCAACTTCCTCTTCGATACTCGAGCTAACAGCACTATTGCCAATGTTGGCATTGATCTTAACCAGGAAATTACGGCCAATGATCATCGGTTCACTTTCAGGGTGATTGATATTATTGGGAATGATCGCTCTTCCGGCAGCGATTTCTTCGCGGACAAACTCGGGAGTAATCTTTTTTTTAGGTGTTCTGGCACCAAAGTTTTCACCTGTATGCTGATGATCCATTCCAGGTGTGGTGGCTACTAGCTGCTCGATACGTTGATTTTCCCGGATAGCTACGTACTCCATTTCGGGGGTAATGATGCCTTTCTTTGCATAATGTAATTGGGTGACATTTCCGCCAGAAGTGGCCACCTTCGGTTTATGACTATAGGCAAATCGGAGCGCATCAAGCGTTGGGTCACAGAGCCTTTTTTGTCCGTATTGGGATGTGATGTTGGCTAGCTGGGTCACGTCCTGGCGATTCAATATCCATTGTTCGCGAAGCCGCGGGAGACCTTTTCGGATATCGATCTGAAAATCCTCATCGGTATATGGACCAGAGGTATCGTAGATTGTGATAGGGGGATTAATTTCTACTTGCCCATTGCTCAATTTGGTTTGACTTAAAGAAATTTGTCGCATAGCAACTTGAATAGGAAATAGCGTTCCAGGTACAAAAATTTTCTTTGAATTGGGAAAAGGGGATTGCGTAATTGTTTCAGCTGTCATTTTTCTGAATTGAATTGAATGATTAGGGTGATTTTTTTGAAATCATTATCCGCCTTGCGATGCGGTTATTAAGATGATTTGATCGTGAGGATTGAGTGTTGTTGTAGCCCAATCTTCCTTGGGTATAACATGGTTGTTGATGGCAGCGGCAACACCTTGGGTTTTGCCAGATAATTCCAAGACCAATAGTTCCTCAAGTGAAAGAGGGGCGGGGTCGAAAAATCGAATTTGATGGTTTATTGTAAGTTCCATTCCTTAATTTTTTTGGTTAAACTTTAGGAATGGCTACACGAAGGTACAGCAATGCACCTGTTAGACAGCTCACTTTTCCCTACGCCAGTATGATCCGGATCAGGTTCTAAGGGTAAAATCTCAGCCTGCACAAGCAGACACCCCTAAAGTTAAAACGAAGATAGTATTATTTTTGTGAAAGTTGCAAGAATTTTAATTTAAATGCCTCACAGATAGATCAGGAAAGTGCAGGTCGCGATTTGGGAAATATTTAATATATTCGTTTTTTAATCAGCTAAAACAATTTAACAGTTACCGACAATTATACCCTTTAATGCGTAGGATTTTATTGACAATACTATTGTGTATGGCATGTACTGCATATGCACAATCTAAGAATAACTGCACTGCTGTACAGTTGACATGCGAACATCTGGTCAATCCGCTAGGCATTGACGCATCCCGTCCGAGACTAAGCTGGCGCCTTGAAGACCAGCGAAGGGACGCTTTACAACAAGCTTATCAGATTCTTTTAGGGCAAGATTCTCTTGCATTGTTACACGGGGCAAAAGCGCATTGGGACAGTGGAAAGCAGCTAAGTTCGGCGATGTTGGTGCAATATAATGGTACCGAGTTAAAACCGCGGACAAAATACTTTTGGCGAGTTAAAGTATGGGACCGAGACGGCATTTCCAGCGTTTCAGCAATAGCATCTTTCGAGACTGGAATGATGGGGAAGGATCTTTGGACAGGAAAATGGATCAGTGACAATAAAGATATCAATGCGCGCAACGCTCCGTATTTTAGGACTGAATTCACTGCCAAGAAGCGAATAAAATCGGCTCGTGCTTATGTTGCTGCTGCCGGATTATATGAACTTTCTATTAATGGCGTGCGCATTGGAGACCACCGTCTTGATCCCATGTATACGCGATTTGATCGTCGAACACTGTATGTGGTAGAGGATGTTACCGGACAACTTCAACGAGGTGCGAACGCGATTGGCGTCGTTTTGGGAAATGGATGGTATAATCATCAACCGCTGGCGGTATGGAACTTTCATCAAGCCCCATGGCGAAATCGGCCAACATTCTGTTTGGAGCTTAAAATCGAGTATACAGACGGCACACAGGAAACGGTCGTTTCAGATAAGCAGTGGAAAACAGCTTCCGGTCCAATTATCTATAACAATATTTACACGGGTGAGCATTACGATGCTCGAATTGACATGCCCGGGTGGGATATGCCAAAATTTGAAGATTCAGCCTGGCAGGCCGTTCAATATAGAACTGCTCCATCTACCTATATCGTTTCTCAACAAATGGTTCCGATTCGACTGGGAAAAGTATTCAGACCAAAATCAGTCACAAAGATTGACCACCGTACGTATGTTTTCGATATGGGGCAGAATATGGCGGGGATTACAAGGATTCAGGTAAAGGGGCCGAGGGGTACTGTTCTGCGTATTAAGCATGGTGAACGGTTACAGTCTGATGGCCGACTCGATCAGTCCAATATCGATGTTTACTATCTTGGCGATAAGGAAAGCGAGCCATTTCAGACGGATATACTAACCTTAAGTGGTCGCGATGATGAGTTTATGGCTAAATTTGGTTATAAAGGCTTTCGTTATGTCGAGGTTAGCAGCAGCGCAGCGATAGCTTTGGATAATTCTGCTGTGACTGCCTATTTTATGCACAGCGATGTTGAACCTATCGGACAGCTTAAAACATCCTCGGAATTGATTAACAAACTATGGAAAGCGACCAACAATGCCTATTTGTCGAATTTGATGGGGTATCCTACGGACTGCCCGCAACGCGAAAAAAATGGTTGGACAGGGGATGGTCACCTGGCGATTGAAACTGCCCTGTATAATTTTGACGGTATTACAGTTTATGAAAAATGGCTGGCCGATCATCGTGATGAGCAACAAGAGAATGGCGTATTACCAGATATTATTCCAACGGGTGGATGGGGGTATGGTACTGCGAATGGTCTTGACTGGACAAGCACCATCGCCATTATCCCTTGGCAGATCTATCAGTTTTATGGTGATCCGCGTGCATTGGAAGAATGCTACGATAATATTAAACGCTATGTCGATTATGTCGACGGCATCAGCCCCTCAGGCCTTACTACTTTTGGACGCGGAGATTGGGTTCCAGTTAAGGCTCAGTCCAATTTGGAACTGACGTCATCTGTTTATTTCTATGCTGATGCGACCATTTTGGCTGCAGCTGCAAAGTTGTTCGGAAAAACGGCAGACCATCAAAAATATGATCAACTTAGCAAAAGAATCAAGGCGGCAATTAATGCGAGATTTTTGAATGTTTCTAGTGGAATTTATAACAATGGAACACAGACGGAATTGAGTGTACCGCTCTATTGGGGAGTTGTCCCTGACGAAATGAAAGCGAGGGTTGCGGCCAATCTAAATAGGAAAGTTGAAGAGGCTCACTTTCACTTGGACGTAGGGGTATTGGGAGCAAAAGCCCTCTTGAATGCATTGAAAGATAACGGGTATGGGGTTACCGCGTATAAAGTTGCGGTACAAGATACCTATCCGTCTTGGGGATGGTGGATTGTCAATGGGGCGACAACACTGTTAGAGAACTGGGATTTAAAAGCAACTCGGGATATTTCGGACAACCACATGATGTTTGGTGAAATTGGTGGCTGGTTTTTTAAATCTATCGGCGGGATTCTTCCTGATCCCGAACAACCTGGATTCAAAAACATACTGTTGAAGCCTATTTTTCCTCAGGAATTGAAAGAATCATCCATTTCTTACGAATCACCCTATGGTAAAATTTTATCTCATTGGAAATTAAGTGGTAATAAGATTGTATATGATGTTCAGATACCTCCAAATGCGAAGGCGACATTTTATCCTCCAAATAATGTAAGCCATGGTAATATTATTGCATTGAAGGCTGGTAAACACCGGTTGGAATTGGAACTCAAGTAACATTTTACTGGTATCAATCCTATTGTATTTGATTGATACCAGCAAAAATATTTTATATTTGGAAGAAATACGTGGAACGATTTTACCTTTTTGAATTCATCTTCCAATATAGGAAATTGAAGTCAATCGTATCAAAATGAAATTTTCATCTTTTGGAAACTTGTCGTAATTAGTTGCAACCAAAAAAATAGAATATTTTTAAAGGCGTTCTTTGTCGGATAAATTGACTGTCTAAGTCATTATAGCGACGAGGAAATAAATACTAGCTAGATAATTGATAAAAATGGATACAAAATATCAAACAATTGATACAGCAAATTGGAAGCGAAGGGAGCACTTCGAGATTTACCGTGGGGATGTAAAATGTGGTTTTAGCCTTACAGTTAAGCTCGATATATCGGCGGTGGTCCAATTTGTAAAAATGCGCGGTTATAAGTTCTATCCTGTCATGATTTACCTCCTTTCGAGGGCTGTGAACCAACATGCTGAATTCAAAATGGCAATGAGAGGTAGCGAATTAATTTGTTGGGACAGGGTTGACCCTATTTACACAATACTGCATAAAGAAGCCGAAACTTTTTCTGCATTGTCAATAGGATATCAGGAAAATTTTACCTCTTTTCTGCAAGAATACGAGCATGTTGCTGAAAAATACAGTGATAACAAGCTCTTTTTCCCAGAAAAACCGCCAAAAAACCATTTTAATATTTCAGCTCTTCCCTGGATTCATTTTGATAGTTTCAATCTTAATGTTGCAGATTTTAGCAATTATTTTTCACCGACATTTACGATTGGAAAATATAAGGTTGAAGGAGATAAGACCCTTATGCCATTGGCTATACAGGTACATCATGCGGTATGTGATGGTCTGCATGTTGCCAAGCTGATCGATACGCTTGAAGCACTTTTTCAGGACGTCGAGTCTTTTTAGTCGATCGAAACTCTACATCCCATAGTGTTATTATAGTTACATATAGTTTAATTTTATTCTTTGTTTGCTATTTTAATACTGTTTTTTTTATTTTTTTTGTATCTTTAGTATGTTTTTAAACTAAATAATCCTCGCATTGTTATTTTAATAGCATGCTAGCGATGGGCATCAAATTGGTTTTTGCAATTCATATTCAAATGAAGTATACATTATATAGGGAACAACAATTAGCTTGCGATATAGCGCGCGCTTGGAGTTTTTTTTCGTCTCCACAAAATCTTGCTCAAATAACGCCAAAGGACATGGGCTTTGTGGTTGTTTCAGAATTTAATGGAGAAGAAATCGTAAAGGGGATGGTCATCGATTATTTAGTATCTCCAATTTTTCGAATTCCGTTGAAGTGGAAGACCAAAATAACACAGGTGGAAAAGAATAAGAGTTTTACCGATTTTCAGTTAAAAGGACCTTATCGATTTTGGAATCATTTTCATGAATTTATTCCAAATGAAAAAGGCGTGTTGATGAAAGATACTGTTGTTTATGAATTGCCCTTCGGAATATTAGGCACGATTGCGCACAGTATATTTGTTAAAAAGAAATTAGATCAAATTTTTGATTATCGCTATGAGATTTTAGAAGAGCTATTTAATCGTAATAAAAAGGTATGATAGCTACTCTTTAATCGCTTATCGATCGGGCATAAACTAATAAATCGGCCTTTATTAAAATATTTTATAACGTATACAATGAAAAAAATCTACCAAATAGTCAATGGAATTGTTTTAGTCGTTACTGTAGTTATCAATTATTTATCCAATACTGGTATTTTCAACGGGGAAACGATGGCAACGATATCGGCCAAGTATCAAAATCTTTTTACACCGGCCGGGTATGCTTTCTCCATTTGGGGCTTGATATATCTGGGCTTGTTTGGATTTGTGGTCTATTTTGGCCCACTTTTAAAACAGACCAGAGAAAAGGAAGAAGTGATCTCAAAAGTGGGGTGGTGGTTTTCGGTCTCTTGTTTGGCAAATTGTCTATGGGTTATTACCTGGTTGTACGACTACACTTTTGTGACCATTTTTTTGATGCTCCTGCTCTTTGTATCGTTGTTACAGATCATTCAGAATACTCGGACTATTGCTTTTGAATCAAACCTTAAAAAGCTTGCCTTTTTAAAGTTGCCTTTTCATCTTTATGCTGGGTGGATTTCTGTCGCTTTGATTGCCGACGTTGCGGCATATCTTACCAAGATAGGTTGGGATGGATTCGGAATATCTGCAACAACATGGACACTTATCATGTTTGTAGTTGCGCTAGTAATTCATTTGCTGATGATTTGGCAATGCCGTATGCCCGCATTTGGACTCGTAGCTGCCTGGGCTTTAATTGCAATTGCAGTGGCTAATAAGGGGATGAATAGCGTCTTATATACAGCGGCGATGGTAGTAGCAATTATTGTGCTGCTAAACCTGTTTTCCTATTGTATTCGATATCGTAAACAACTATTATTATAGCAGTTAAATGATAACTAAGACGCATTAGCGTGAGCCTCGGCCGATCTGTCGTCGGTCGAGGCATGAAATTGTTTGATTAATTTTCTACCTTAGACTTTTCATCAGCAAGCAATTCTTCCACACATATTTTACCGAATTTATCCGCTGCTAGCGGACTGTCGGCGGTAATCAGCTTCCGGTCAATGTGGCAATCGCCGCTAATTTTTTTATTTAAAATTTCAATCCCCAGCTTTTTCAGTTTCTCGCCATATAGCCAAGGCATTTCGCCGGGCTGGTATCCACTTTGTGGCAGAATGAGATCCATTTCGTCAGGAAATGAATTGATTTTATATCCTTTATATGGAAAATCACCCTCATCAACACCTTGTGCAGCAGATAAGAGGGCTGCGGGCCCATGGCATATTGTCAGCATAAATTTATCTTCGGCTATTACCCATTTAATCAGCTCTTTTACATCGTTATTTTCGGGAAGGCCGAGCATTGCGCCATGTCCTCCCGGGATGAAGACAGCCACATAGTCGACATACGATTTAGCGGTGTCCGCTACAAAATCCTGGAGACTGTGTGGGTTTGAAAACTGTGTATTGTATTTTTCGAGAATTTTGCCAATATGCTCGTCTTCATAAGGCATTGCCCACATCTCAAACTTCACGGTGCCACCAGTTGGCGTATAGAAATCCACGTCAAATCCGGCTTGGTCAAAATGAAGAATAGGAACGAGTGTTTCAACGGGATGATTGCCAGTAGAAAATTTCTTGCCATTTTTCATGGTCATATAGCGTTCCTCCGTACAAAGTACAAGAATTTTTTTTCTCGTATCTTTGTTGCCCTCGTCATATTTCTTCTTACTATAGTCGGTTTTTGTAGTAACCATTGCTTTTCTCGAAAAAAAAGAAGGCTCATAGCCCACGCCGTCAAATACTGGCTCTTTGCTCAAATCTTTTGAAAATAATGACATAATATATGTATTGTTTATGGTGTATAATTTATCGCACTCTTATGATATCAAATGTTTTTGCCAGCTTATCGTTCGTTTATTCTCCAAAACAGCCGAAACACGCTGTGGAAAAAATAACACATTTGCATGATCTTAAAGCATAACAATGCTGAGGGCAATGCTGTTTTGTTTAAAAATCTATATCGCATACAAAAGCTTTTTTTAGTTTATTTTGATACTAATAATATCATATTAAAGCCTTAAAAATGATTTTTTATGATAAATGTCAATTAATTTGGTTTATTATTAAACTATTTTGTTCTCTTGGTTGTTTGTAAATCAAAAGATTAAAAATTATAATTATGAAATTCAACAAGAACATCAAACGACTATCGAGTATGGCATCAGCCTTAATGGTATTCTCGATGATTACACTATCATGTAGTAAAGATGATGACAAGCAGATGGAAACAACAGGAACAATCTCTGCGATGGTATCCATGAACAAGGATTATTCCATATTAGCCTCTGCCGTGACAAAGGCTGGTCTGGGTGAAACGCTTTCTTCGACGGGACCATTTACAGTATTTGCTCCAAATAATGCTGCTTTCGAAAGCTCAGGGATGACTTCGGCAGATATTAGTAGTATGTCTGCGGAAAGCTTGAAATCCGTTTTGTTGTATCATACATTATCCGCTAAAGTAGTTGCTTCTAGCGTACCCGCTGGTCCAAATGCAGAAGTGAAGACAGCAAACGGAAGCAATGTTTACGTTACTAAAAATAGTAAGGGTGTATTTGTAAATGGCTGGGCAGTAACAGCGCCAGATATGATGGCTACGAATGGTGTAATTCATGGTATTTCTCATGTACTTATGCCCGCAACAAAAAATATAGTGGAACTTGCGACAGCTAATAGTGATTTATCCTTCTTAGTTGCTGCAGTGTTGAGAGCAAGTCAAGGAACGACAAATGTTGCTCAATTGTTGAGCGGATCAGGACCATATACAGTTTTCGCACCTACAAATCAAGCTTTTATCAACGCGGGTTTCAACACAATAGCTTCAATTAATCAAGCTGATCCCGCAGTACTGACAAAGATTCTAACCTATCATGTTCTTTCAGCTAGGGCGTTCTCTTCTGATCTTTCAGATGGACAGATGCTAAGTACCCTAAACGGTGAAAAAATCACGGTGAAATTGTCTGGAAAGGCAATGCTGAAAGGTAAAAGTAATACCAGTGAGGCCACAATAACTGGCGTAAACATGCTGGCAACAAATGGTGTCGTCCATGTAATTGATCAAGTTCTTCTTCCTTAATTTAGCTTTATGCTAGCTGCTAGTTTGGCCGCAGAGAATGAGATTCTTTGCGGCCAAAACTTTTTATATGCAGCATATAAATATATCCCGATGTGAATTACTTCCAATGAGGAAGTTTATTTTTAATAAACCCGGCCGAAATCTTATTAATAAATATGTTCAACGGATCAGAATTTAGCGGTCATTATACATCTTCATGGCCAGCCTGTTCATAATTGAAAGGATTTACGCTAATTTCAATCATTAGATTCTCAAAGTAGCAATAAAATCCGAATGTATTTCTGATTTTTTTTGGCGCTGCATCAATTTTTAATTCGTCGTTGTTTTTTAAAAGTTCGAAAATGTTTTGGACTGCAATTTCGTTGTCTTGATAAAACCCAATATGGAAATTCTTAGGATATTGTGGTACATCTTTCTCTTTGTTCAATTCTTGTCCCCAAATTACAAGTACAAAATTATTGTTATCCTTCAGTACCGCCATTTTACTATTGCGGTTGACCATTAAATTGAATTTGAAAATATCTGTTAATAAATTAACGGCTTTATCGACATTCTTTACGACAAGATTGATATGATTAATACTCATTTTTTTGTTGATTTACAGACAAAATTAGCGATCGTTTAATACACTCAATTGGATAAATCGGTCGTTTTCATTTTTATGTAGTATAGTTGGTCTTACCCCTGAGAATTTCTTTATCTGTCTAATGAAATGGGATTGATCTACATAATTGAGTTCCGGATAAAATATGCCGACTTTTAATTGTTTTAGGGAGTTTGAAAAACGAATAATATTGATGTAAGATTTTAATGGAATCCCAAACCAGTGGTTGAAATAGCGGTTCATCTGCCTGTTGCTCCAAATAATCTTATTAGACAGTTCTTCCACCGTCATTTGGCCTTTTGATAGGTAGATATGTTCGAATAGTTTTTTTTTCCTCACATCTATCTTGTTTTCGAGTTGCTTTTCGAATATGTTACAGGCTTTGGTGTAAAAGTTTCCAAAATCTGCAAGATCATTTTTGCCAAATCCCAAATAATCATTTGCCAGTACTAGCCTTTGGTTTCTTAATTTTTCGAAAGACTGCTTAAAAATATACTCAGCGGCCAACGGATAAAAACTTATGGCAAACATCGTCGATTTCGGATAGGGCGGTTTTAAAATGGGTTTATCACAGACTCCGGAAATGAAGATCTGGAAATTATTGTTTTCTTCCATCAAGAGAAATAAATCTATTTTTCCGTCAGGTATGATAATGCCTTCATCTATCTTATCCGAATGATTTTTCAACATCCAAATACTTTCGATTACCGCAGCAAGTGCTGGAGGCGGGGCTAAAGATGTATATTCCAGTGCATATTTAGGTAAATTCATACTGATAATCCATACAAAACAACATGTTGCAAAAGCAATATCCAACATACACGTTTTTTATTAGCAAACGTAGTGTATAAAAGAACGTAGTATCTTTTCAACAGCAAGTTACAAATTAAATGCTGCTTCTGTTAAAATTTAATATAACATTCCAAGTTAGCTTTAGTCGTACGGAAAATACAATTAGGCCAGCAATAGCGAGCAATACTTTCATGTATGCTTTCCTTAAGCGCAATTCTTTAAAAACCTTTTCACTTCGACGTTTGTGTTATATCAAAATTGAACGTATCGCGAATTGAAATCTAGGATTTTTCAATCGCCAAAAGAAAAGACACTAAAACAAAATACCATGGCAGATAATAAATCTAAAAAAGGGAAATCCGACAGAAGCAAAGTAAGCGGATCAGAACAATACGAAATTCAATATTTTAAGAATAAGATGGGGGTGAGCAGTCAAGCTGTTGTTGGCGCGATACGGGCGACCGGATCGAATGAAAGAAAAGTTCTTGAAGATTATTTGAAGAAACGGCACGGAAAATAAACGTTATTTTCAATATACTTAAATACAGTAGTTATGGGACTGTCTAAATATCGCGAAAAGCGTTCCGAGGAGAACACCCCAGAACCATTTGGAGGAAAGCCAAACGGAAAGGAACTTCGGTTTGTAATCCAAAAACATGATGCTTCACATCTACATTACGACTTTCGTCTTGAAATGGGCGGTGTTCTGAAAAGTTGGGCAGTTCCTAAGGGCCCATCAATGGATCCAAGTGTCAAACGCCTCGCTGTGATGGTGGAGGATCATCCCTATGATTATCGAAGTTTTGAAGGTACAATCCCTAAAGGACAATATGGCGGAGGCACGGTTATCGTTTGGGATGAGGGATACTATGAACCGGCTGATGGGAGCGTCAAGGATATCTCCAAACAAGAAAAAGATTTCTTACATCAACTTCATTCTGGCAAGCTTAAATTTAAGCTTAACGGTAAAAAGCTTAACGGCGAGTTTGCTCTTGTTAAGGCTCATGGGAGGGGAGATAATGGTTGGCTTTTAATGAAGCTGGAGGATCAATATGCTAGCGATAAGGATATTACTGAAAACGATAAATCGGTGATATCGGGTAAAACTATTCAGCAAATGGAAAGGTCTCCTGATAAAGTATATGGTGAAAATATCATTAAGAAAAACAGCACAGTAAAAGACAATCGTTCGACTAAAGACAAGGCATCCAAACTAATCAACGATCAGTTGGAAGCTGTTCCAAAGCATAGCGCTAAAAGCAAGAGGAATCTTCAGACCTTAGTAAAAAATGCGCCCGCAAAGAAGTTCTATTCTCATATAGAGCCTATGCTCGCTACACTTGTGGATAAGCCGTTCGATGATGAAGGATGGGTATATGAAGTTAAATGGGATGGCTACAGGGCAGTTGCTTTTATAAATAAGGGTGAAGTTGAACTAAAATCCCGTAATGACAAAAGCTTTAATGAAAAATTCTATCCGATCTATGAGCAATTGAAGACTCTTAAATTAGACGCCATCTTGGATGGAGAAGTGGTCGTTTTAGATAAAAATGGCACAGCTAGTTTTGGAGCGCTACAAAACTGGCGCAGCGAAGCGGATGGTGACCTCGTTTATTACGTTTTTGATATCTTATGGTATCAGGGCCACGATTTGAAGGACATGCCATTGCTTGAGCGTAAATCAATTTTGAAAGAAGTTCTTCCTGAGAGCAACAGCATTCTAGTGAGCGAACACTTTGAAACTTCCGGAATTCATTTTCTGGAAGAGGCCAAGAAATTGGGGCTTGAAGGGATTATGGCAAAGCGGAAGGATAGTTTATATCATGTTCACAACCGTTCCAAAGACTGGTTGAAAATTAAAGCGAACAAAAGGCAGGAAGTCGTCATCGGTGGTTTCACTTTGAATGATGATTCCAGTAAATTGTTCAGTAGTTTATTAGTCGGTATTTATGAAGGTAAAAAATTGATTTATACCGGAAAAGTGGGTACTGGTTTCAATGTAAAACTTCAAAAGGAGATGATGGAACTATTTAAGCCGCTGATTGTTTCTAAAGCGGCTTTCTCTGAAGAACCCGACGTTAATAAGCCTTCGAGGTTTAGACCAAATCCGCCACATGCTACTGTGACATGGCTTAAACCGGAACTTGTATGCGAGGTGAGTTTTACGGAGTTAACCAGCGATGGTATTATGCGTCATCCCTCGTTTAACGGAATGCGAGAAGACAAACGTGCTAAAAATGTTATTCTTGAAGATGAGGCTCCTACTGAAAAAATGGTCGATCATATGGAAGATAAAATAGTTTCGTCAAGAGTGAAGGGGCAGCGGAAGAGCCTCTTAAATCCCTCGGATAAAACCCAGGTCAGAAAGGTAAACAAACATGAATTGAAGTTTACCAATCTGGATAAGGTTTTTTGGCCGAAAGAGGGAATAACAAAAAGAGACCTCATCAATTACTACTATCAGGCAGCTCCATTTATATTACCTTATTTAAAGGATCGGCCGCAAAGTATGAATCGATTTCCCAACGGAATTGAAGAAGATGGTTTCTACTTTAAGAACGTGACCGATATGGCGCCAGACTGGGCGGAAACTTATCTTTACCACAGTGAAGCTGATGAAAAAGACCGTCATTATCTTGTTGGGAAGGATGACGCTACACTACTTTATATGGCGAATCTTGGCTGTATAGAAATGAATCCCTGGAGTAGTACTGTGAAGAAGCCTGACAATCCATCGTTCTGTATTATAGACCTTGATCCGGATAAAAATTCTTTTGATCAGGTTATTGAGGCTGCACAGGTCACAAAGCACATATTGGATGATATGGGGGTATCGAGCTATTGTAAAACCAGCGGTTCTACGGGGCTTCACATCTATATCCCGCTTGGCGGGAAATATACTTACGATCAATCCAAAGAGTTCGCCCGGGTTATCGTTACCCTGGTTCATCATGAGCTTCCTAAATTCACGAGCTTGGAGCGATCCATAAAAGATCGCAAGGGCAAAATGTATCTTGATTTTCTGCAGAATAGGCCTCACGCAACAATTGCGGCAGCCTATTCCGTTCGTCCTAAACCCGGAGCCACTGTGTCGATGCCATTACACTGGGAGGAAGTGGAAAAAGGTTTAAAAATAAGTGATTTTCATATTTTAAACGCCATTGAGAGGATGCGAAGTGAAGGAGATATTTTTAAACCGGTATTGGGAAAAGGTATCAATCTAAAAAGTATAGTAGATAAACTTTCCAAATAACGGTTTCATTTTCAGTAATCTATAATTTTAAATTAATCATTATGAACGTAAAACGTTTTTTTGGGACAGTATTAACTGTTCTTGGTATTGTCGGTTTAATTTATACCGGATATGAACTTATCAATAAAAGTGCTGCCTATACTACTTTAGGCGTAATTGGTGTATTGGGATTAATCTTCTTTTTCGCTGGTATAGGCCTTGTAAAGAATACCAAAGATGAGGCCTAAGTATAAAAACAATTTTATGAAACCGTTCCCAANNTTGGGAACGGTTTCATAAAATTTAATCATAACCTATGCCTAAAATCCTGAAAGCCTTTATCTAATTTAGGATAACTAACGTATCTATGTCATTTTGCTTGGACATTTCAAACATTCCTGCACATGATCTGAAATCACCATAAAGTATGAAACTAAAGTATCCGTTTTACTGTCGGTGATTATATAGAATGTTGCTGTTGGTCAATCTTTAAAAAAATATAATTTAATGAAAATAAGGCGTTTTATTGCGTTGGGTATCTTAGGGCTTTATCCGGGGCTATCAGCATCTCAGGTTCCCACACGCGCTATGGATGTGCGAAAAGAAGAAAAAGTGTTTGTTGTTAGGCGGTATTTGGATCGGGTCGCCTCATGGCAGTTGGACAGTATCGAACATAATGGGCTCCGTCATGCTGGCCGTGAATGGACTTCAGCAACTTTATTTACGGGCCTGATAGAGATGACAAAGCAGTCAGGCGGTGCGCGTTATGCCAAGTATCTCGAGTCGGTAGGCGAGCAGTTTGCTTGGAAAATGTATGCGGACAACTATCGGTATTATGCGGACAATTATTGTGTTGGGCAGTTGTATACCTGGAAGTATACTCGCGATAAAAATATCGATTACATAGCAGATTTCGTCAGGTTGGCTGATACATTGGTAAGTCGTCCACATAGTGAATCATTGGCTTGGAAAAATAATATTGCACTGCGAGAATGGGCTTGGTGCGATGCCTTATTTATGGGACCACCGGCACTTTCGTCAATTTATAAAGTGACGGGCAATCTACAGTACCTTGATTTGGTAGACACTTTATGGTGGAAGACGACAAATTATCTTTACAATCCCAAAGAGCGTTTGTTCTATAGAGATCAAAGTTATTTTGATAAAAAGGAAAGCAATGGTCAGGACGTCTTCTGGTCTAGGGGAAATGGCTGGGTTTTGGCTGGGCTGGTTCGTGTCTTGAATGATATGCCAAAAGATTACAAAAGCCGCGCGAGATGGGAAGATCTCTATCGTAGCATGGTAAAGCGCATTGCTTCTTTGCAACAGCATGACGGTTATTGGCGGACGAGCCTTTTGGATCCTGAACGCTATCCAGCTAAAGAAACCAGCGGTACAGCACTATTTACGTATGCAATAGCGTGGGGGATAAACAATAAAGTCATTCCTTCAAAAGATTATGAAACTGTCGTATGGAAAGGATGGAATGCACTTGTTAATGCGGTTCATCCCGATGGAAAACTGGGCTATGTACAGCAAGTAGGTGAGGCTCCAGGCGAAGTAAACTACGATGATACGGAAATTTACGGCGTGGGCGCATTTCTTTTGGCTGGTCATGAGTTATTGAAACTCGCAGAAAAAAGTAGCGCTACAGGAAAATAAATAATTGTAGGTAATAGGTAGGTAGGAAAAATTGGTCGTAGCGTTGTCTACGGCCAATCATCCGAGCGAAAAGACGCTACAGGAATACCTTCCGTACGATAAAGTTCTCCGAAACACCAGTCATGAAAAGCGTAGCGCACGGCGACGGGTGCTTTCACGGCAGTTGAAGTTACGGCAATACGGTTATTTTGCAGTATGGCTATTGCCGGATGAAAGATTTGATCGGCGCCAGCGAGTTCAAATTGGGTTAATGATTTTCCATAGCTTGTGATACCTAAGGGACAATGCTTCAATGAAACAAGTACTGTATCATGGAGGATGACGATTTTATCCAACGTTGGCGTTTGGTAAACGATTCCATTTTTTTGATAATGGCTACCCAATGCCCAGCTTGCCAATCGTTGTGCAACAATGGTTTTATTGGCTGGATGGATATTATGCATTTCACCTCCATCTATGGTAGAAGCCATTCCCGCATTGGACAAGCTGTCTTGCGTTTTGAGTTGTATTTCGCGAAGGCGTGGTAATAAAACTCCCTGTCCACCGGCATATTGCATTGGAGCGATCTCTACATAGTAAAAAGGCCATTCTCCTATATCCCAACTCTTTCTCCAATCACGGATCATATTGGTCTGTAAAATGTTATAATCATAATAATTATATCGGTTTTGTTCGCCTTGGTACCAAATTACACCTGCAATTCGAAATCCGATTAGTGGACAGATCATCGCATGATAAAGATTGCCCGGCTGTTGGTGGACTTGTTTTCCAATCGCTCTATTGGGTAATTTTTGTTGTCTTAGAGATCTTTCTACAAGCGATGGCCGCATCCATGCTTCAATTGGTGAGCCACCCCAAGTGGTTTGAATAATGCCTATGGGCACATTAAGGTGCTGCTGTAGATACTTTGCAAATTGGTAGCCCACCGCACTAAAATTAGCTACCGACGCCGCATCTGCTACAGACCAATTTCCGTTTAAATCAAACGCCGCAGTTTCGGCATGCGCTCTTTCTACTCGAAAGAGACGAATCTGGTCATTGGGTGACGCTAACAGCAATTCTGCCGCATGTAGAATAGGTTGGCCATAGTAGCCCTTCATGGGCATGTCCATATTGGACTGACCGGAGCATATCCAAACCTCGCCGATCAAAACATCGTGCAATGTAATTTTCTCTTCTTGTTGTATTTGTATGTTATAAGGCCCACCTGCTTTTGGAGTTTCTATCCATAGCGACCAATTTCCATCTTGATCTTTAGCTGTTTTATAGCTCTTGCCATCCCAGGAAGTTGTCACCTGTATTTTCTTTTTTGAGGTGCTCTTCCCCCAGATCTTGACTTGACTTGATTGCTGCAATACCATATTATCAGCAAAAAAATGTGGTATGGTTAACGCTGCAAAGCTTAGTTGACAAATGAATAAGCTGCATATAAGGGCGATGATATATTTCATGTATTGAACTTTTTATTCCGTGTAAGATTTGCTATAAATCCAGCAATGATCAACACAGCCAATCCTACAGTCATGACCATGTACGAGAACTGCGAAGTTAATGCACCAAGAATCATAATTCCGATCCCGACTACTGCCATAGAAGCGGCAATAACCCTAATTCCAAATCGATTCTGCTGCTCGGTGTCAGCATTTCTTATATCGAAGTTTTGGGTAATGCAATTGTTCGTTTTGACCGTCATAGGGACTAGGACATATTGCGCCACTTGACCTGTTGAAAGATAGTACAACTCAAAAGTAGTTAATATAAGGATTGGAATTCCCATGCCGAATGTAGTTTCCATCGTTAAATTTAGCTTCAATCCTAATACGCCTGGTGCAATTGTTTTTAAAAATAGATTGACAAACAAGGAAATGATCGTGGCACATATGACCGAAAATCCGGTTTGTCTTTTTGAGAATAAGCTCCATATAATGGGCGCGAAGAGGGCCCCGCCGGCGATGGATGCAGTGCTCAGTACAACATTGACGATCCCTCCCGCAGATGGTATCCACATGGCAATTAGGATGGTACCTATGCCAAAGATCAACGTAAATAATCTTGCTACGGTAATAACCGATTTTTCAGAAGCTTCGGGCCTGATTAGGTTCTTATATATATCTTGGGCAAATACTGTCGCGGCCATATTTATTGTGGTGTTCGCTTTACTTGACGTGGCCGATACCATCCCTGCCAAAACCAAGCCGATAAGTCCTGCAGGCATGACCTTTTGGATAAGCATCATATAGGCATCTTCCACCTCGAGTCCGCCCAGATTAGGATTAATAATGCGATAGATCATCGGCGGAAGCATCCAAATCAGTGGACAGATAAAGTATAGGATGCTAAAAATACCCGATACTTTTTTTGATTCTTTTGCCGACCCTACACTGGTATAGCGTTGTACATAGGACCAATTCCCGCCAAGATAGAATGTCTGGTATACAATAAAAGCCAGCATAAAACCAACGGTATATTCTTCATTAAAAGGTTTGAAAAAATCTTTGGGCGCCTCGCGGACCAAGGTTTGAAAGCCACCAATTTCACTGAATGCAATTGGAATCACGATGACTACTGCAGCTGATAATATAACGAATTGTACCACATCCGTCACCAAAACGGCCCATAACCCACCCGCAGCGGTATACAAGATGATAATGAGTCCAATGATCACAATACACAGATTTACCGGCAAATCAGCCGCTACGTGAACCATTTTTCCTACGGGATAAAGAACTGCGGCGGTAGTGAATAAGCTTAAAAGCAAAGTCATATAGGTATAAAACTGCTTTTCCTTCTGACCAAAGCGTTTTCCTATATATTCTGCGGCAGTTGCCACACCTGTTTTTTTCCATCTTGAAGCGATAAAAAGGGTGACAAGCAGACCGCTAATAGCCATCGTCAATTGGATGGCATTTGCGATTAGTCCGTGTGTGTAAGCAATCGATCCCCAGACTACAAATGTGCCTGCGGAAAAATAACTTATGAAAAGAGACAGTCCATTGATCCACCAGGGTGTTTCACCACCTGCTTCAAAAAAAGCTTGTCCAGTCTTACTTCCTACCCGTGTAAAAGTGAGTCCAATAGCAAAAATCAATAGGCTAAAAATGCCCATCACGATATAGTCTAACTGTATCATTCTATAGTTCTTTTAAAAGATCATTTATTTTTTTCGAAGCAACGAATATCAAATAGCGATGCCGGCACATGATCTGACGGGTGTAGCATTTGTATACTAAGGCGTTCAGTGCGTATCGGTTCGGGGAAGGTAATCCGGTTTAATGTCCTAAAGTTATCAGCTGTTGAATATATAATCTTACCTGAGGAATCTTTGATGTTATATGCGCGCACACAAAAAGGCATTATGTTTTCTGGGTGACTCATTAATACCGATTCCATGGCATGGTCAAAGTCCGTGTCAAACCACAGATCTATGCGAGCGATTTCCTGCGGATTATCCCAATCGAGCACAACGGTAGGTGTCTTATCTTCAGGGTGTGCAACCCAAGCATTTGTAGTCGTTACCGGTCTATTCACGCCATTTTTCAGTTGATTACTTGCAAAAGTATCTATTTGCTGTTTGAAAGTTACAGCTATGTTTTGTCCATCGGGTCTGCGCTGTGGGCACCAGAATTCAAATTCGTCTACACCAACACCAGTAATTGGTATTTGCTTTCCATTGTTGGATACTGCTTTGTTAAAAGAGTTAAATACGGACATTACGCCTGTTACACGTTGATCTGTATAGCCCAATTGTATGTAAGGGTTAGATTGGAAAGTCAGAAAGACATATCCATCAGAAGCTAATGGTGTATCAAAATCAATGTCGATTGAAGTGGTTCCCTTGGTAAGTGGAATCGTGCGTGTCGCAAGCGTAATGTCTGGAGTGAAATTTCCAGCTTTCTCCGATATCCGTATCGATGTCTCCAAGACGGTATCTTGAAGTACTTGCAGGGCTAGTTGGAAAACTGGAAGTTTCCCTTTTTTCATGGGGAGCAGCTGCGCTGATGGTATAGTCAGCGGCTTCCATAGACTGACGTCACCAAAACCAGTAAACGGTAATTCACTGGAAGTACTGATTTGCGCCTGGAGTGCAAGATCATGCTTTTCGCGTAAGGCCAAAGACGGAATATGCTGACCTTCTGCCATTAAACGTTGTTGCAGTTGATGCATATTATTGTCTAAGGTCAGTTGCTGGGGTGACAGCTGGAGTTCCTTGCACAGCGCTGCTGCCATACCTACAGCTTGACCGACATAAGCACAGGTTGCCATAACTCGCGTGGCGCCAAACGCCACATGACTTACGCTGATTATACGTCCGGTCAGAAATAGATTACGAATATTTTTGCTATATAGGCTTCTATAGGGGATATCGAATATTCCCTTGCTATGCCATTGGTTACAGCCTGGCAGTTCACTATAGACGCCGTCGGCGGGATGCAAGTCGATTGACCAGCCGCCATATGCAACCGCATCTGGATGCTGACGCTGTTCAACGAGATCCTGTTGTATCATCATATAGTCTCCTTCAAAGCGCCTACTCTCACGTTTTCCAGGTATCATTCCTACCCATTCCAAGGTAAGTGTTTCGGATTCGGGAAAATTTCCGGAGTTTTTGATATAATTCCATACTCCATAGATGATTTTCCATAGTTCCCATTTGATGGTTTCAGTATCATGTACAGTATCCAAACGTCCTCCATACTCCACCCACCATAGTTTACAGCCATGTTCGTTCGCTTTAAACTGTTTAAATCGCGGGATTTGACTGATCTCTTTAAGAGCGAAGGTAGGAGGGATAAATGAAACAGGCATCCCCGTATCCTTGGTATAGAAATATAAAGAATGGCCCAGTAACTCGCCATATTCCTTACTCGGCGCCATACCTTCACCAAATTCCTCTCTACTTTCAGCGCCCATACGGAATGCAGCTCCTGCGAGAAAACCGACTATACCATCTCCAGAAGCATCGCAAAATAACGGCGAATGGAAGGTGTACAGGGTCGAATTCTGGCTACAGAAAGCGCTTACACTCTCTATTTGGTCTGCAGCAGATTTTTCGACATGGTATACAGCTGTATTTAGGAAGAGACGAATGTTTTTTTCCTGATTTACTTTATCCATCAGGATCATATCTAAGATGATTGGGTTTCCTTGTGGATTTCGATAGGTGTTTTCAACCAGAATTTCGTCGATTACGCCACCTTCTCTGGACCAGCGATTATTGTTACCCATATGTGAGGTGGCCCCTAACATCCAAAGGCGAACTTCGCTGGAGGCATTGCCGCCTAGGACGGGTCTATCTTGTATCAAGATTACGTTTAAACCTTGACGCGCGGCAGTAATGGCGGTGCAGATACCCGACATCCCTCCACCTGTCACGACGAGATCGCTATCGTATTGGATATGTTTTAGCTTTCTTTTTTCTTGCGTGTTACTAGTAATCATGGATATAACTGGAATTAAGTGCTATCATTCGTTAAGACCAAATTTATCCATTCTGAGAGTAGGAGCTGGTACACTTTGCTGTAAAATTTCCATGGGAACGCTCCCTATATTTGGGAACGCTCCCGTGTTCGTTGCTGTTTTTGGGAATCACTCTCCGGATCGTACAGTAGAATCACGTACCATGAGCTTAGCTTCCATTGTACGGATGATTGGCTTCCATTCTTCAATATCTTTTCCGATCAATCCCAATAGGAGTTCCATCGCTGTCTTGCCTATTTCCCGTACAGGCTGTGCAACTGTAGTGAGGCTAGGTTCGGCGAAGCTTGAACCATAGTTGTCACTGAATCCGACCACAGCAATATCTTCAGGAATACGTTTATTCATTTTTTTGATTATCTGCATAGCTTCTATTGCGGTGGGATCATTCACAGCGAAAATACCATCTATGGGATTTTCTAGTTCCACAAGAAATTTAACAAACATCTTGATTTTATTTAAGCTGAGGTCTGAGTCAATAATTAAATCCTGTTCGATCGGAATACCATGTTTGGTCAAAGCATCACAATATCCATTGAGCCTTTTTTGACTAATACTGAGTTGTCTGGGGCCTGCTAAATGTGCTATTCTGCGCCTTCCCAGGCTGATGAGGTGCTCCACCGCATGGAATGCGGCATCGTAATCATTGACCACGACCTTGGGGACCATAATTTCATTGCAAACCCTATTGAAGAACACAATCGGAATTTTTTTGCGAATAAATACTTTCCAGTGATCATAATTCAGTGTTTCCTTTGTCAATGAAACCATTACTCCATCTACACGATTGGCCAACATGACCTTAGCATTGGCAACTTCGGTCGCATAGCTTTCATTACATTGCGATATCAGTACCGAATAGCCATGTTTGCTAGCCTCTTCTTGCGCACCAACGACAACTTGTGGAAAAAAAGAGGTAGAGAATTCAGGTAAGACAATACCGATCGTGTTGGTCTTGTTCGTGATGAGGCTTAGTGATTGCATATTGCGCTGATAATCTAATTTCTGAGCCAGTTCCAAGATTTTTTGGCGCGTTTCTGCCTTTACATTGGCATGGCCGGTAAGGGCGCGGGATACGGTGGATTTTGAAATATTTAGTTCGTTGGCAATATCAACAATGGTTATCTGATCACTTTTCATAGAAATAAGCGTTGGTCTCGATTTATAATGAGCTTTAAAAATAAGATATGTTTATGATAAAGTGAACAATTTTAATTTTTAGCGTTGGGACCCTGTCCATCTTTCGGGGATTTATTGAAGTAAAGGTGCATGTAATGACATTTGCACCTTTACTGCTGTAGATTGGCTAACTAGTTGTTAATAACCGGGATTTTGTCTCATCAATGGCATTTTTTGAATTTCACTCAATGGAATTGGTAGGAGGTACATTGCTTTCCTAAAGTTTAACGGTCGTAAAGCTGAACCCACTAAGTAGGTAAAGGTATTACCATTGCGTGTGATAATTATTGTTTTGTTAAAGCCCTTGAGCACATTTTCTGCGATCATCCAGCGCCGGATATCATTAAAGCGATGATCTTCAAAAGCCAGTTCGATTCGTCTTTCATTTTGAATGACTATGCGCATCTGCTCGACATTCATCCCTACCTTCAAACCATACATGCGGTCAGAACCCGGAAAAATTCCTGCTCTTTCACGTAATTCTTTCAGCTTGTCATAAGCTCTTTCCGGGAATCCAGCTTCGTTGATCGCTTCAGCATAATTGAGTAAAATTTCTGCATAGCGAATCAGGGGCCATCCGCGTTCGGTAGAACCTGCCGTATTGGTGGCTAGATTTTCGTCCAGCATTTTTCTGCTGTAATAGCCCGTGGAGTAATTGTTGGGTGTATAGGCATCGTTTGTGGGGTTGGCAGGATTCGAGCCGTTGCTCATATACGTATAGATTGTAGTCTTTGGACCGGTGTTGGATACATAGGATAATCCATTATAAATAATGGAATAGTCGAATCGCGGATCCCGATTTGCATAAGGGTTGTTGGGATCGTAGAGCGTACTTTCGTGCGTTGGTTTACCATCTCTCATGGGAAATGCAGCGACTAGATTGTGCGTTGGTTTCATCACTGAGCTGCCTGAACGGGTGGGGGGTAAGTAATAGGCCTCCAGCTCTTTCTGTGTTGTGCGATTGTAGGCGAGGATATATTCACTGTTTATTCGTTTGAGGAATACTTGATAAAAACCGTTGCCGGGGCGAGTCTCGTTATCTACATTGAGCGCATATTTGTGACTACTAATTACCGCTTCAGCAGCAGTTGCGGCATTTTGCCAGCGGTTTTTGTCATAGTTTGGGTATCCTACTAGGGCACTAAGTTCAGCCGTTGCCTCGCTACTTAGTCCACCGTTGAAGAGTGGGCTTGCTGCGTAGAGCAGTACGCGTGATTTTAAAGCCAGGCAGGCTCCATTGGTAATCCGGCCAAAGTCGATATCTCTGTAGACCACGGACGCGAGAGTCGCTGCTGCGGCATCCAATTCTTGTACAATATAATTGATGGATTCTTCAAACGTGTTACGTGGAAGGTCAATAAGATCATTGATTTCGAATACGCGATCACCTACAAGGGGTATACCGCCAAAGGCGGCAACCATATTGTAATAATAGAAGGCGCGTAGGAAGCGTGCTTCTGCAACCATCCTTGTTCGGGTAGCGGGCGTAAATGGCGCATTCGGAAGCTTTGTCAACAGTAAATTTACGCGACGAATATTGGTATAGGGGGTATTCCACAGATCTTTGTTCGCAGCAAAGCCCGTGAGTACATTGCTGGGGGCTATTACACCTTGCGCATAAGCATTTCCCCAGACCGAGACATTATTATTACCCTCGGCATTATCCGTAGCCAATTCCATGTTGCCGGAGCCACCAGCGGCCGAGAAACGATAGGAATCAAAGCTATAGCCCATGTCCTGATAAATTCGATTTAGAAAACCGAGTGTCCGAACGCTGTCGGTAAAGACATCTTCAGCAGAAATGCCTACAGTTTTATCATCCAAGAATTTGGAGTTTTGACAAGAGTATATGATGCTTGTCAATGCAATTAGAAATATAAATATCTTCATGATTGTGCTTTAAAAAGTTACATTTAAACCGAAGTTGAAAATACGCGTAGGGGGGTATGGTAGGTCTGCAGATGATTCCAGCACTTCGGGGTCTAAATTGTATAGTTTGTCTAGCTTTGTCCATGTGAATAGATTGTAGCCGCTGCTATAGATGCGTAATTGTTTTATTTTAAGTTTTTGAAGTACATTTGCAGTTAGTGTATAACTAATCTCAGCGGTTTTAAGTCGGATATAATCGCCTGGTATAGCCCAGAAGTCCGAATACCAATCCCTTGGGCTTTGGCTCAGCCCACTTGTATATACTTGCGGATATTTGGCCGCGTTTCCTAATTCTGGTGTCCAATGTTGCAGGTGTATCGGGAGTGCTTTGCTGGCGTTGTGATGGATAACAGCACCTTCGGCGCTAGCGACGAAATTGGCAGCTCCCTGAAAGAGCACGGTAACATTAAAATTTTTGTAACCGGCACCCAATGTAATTCCATAGGTTGTATTAGGCAGGTTTGTATAGCCAAAAAAAGATTGGTCACTCGCGTTTATAATCCCGTCCCCATTCAAATCTTTGTATTTCAAATCCCCTGGGCGGCCGCCTGCGGGTTTGGCTACAGTAGGATCCGCAATTTCTTCGGTTGTGTAAAACTCGCCTGTCCAACTATATTTCAGCTTGGCTCCAATTGCTTGGCCGGTTTGTTTTTGATAAGGGTATAAGGGTACTGGTTCGTCTCTAAACAACACCTTGTTTTTCGCCAACGAATAGGTGCCTTTTACAGTGTATCGCCAATTGTCCTGAATTTGGCCTGTATAGCCTAATTCGACTTCCCAACCTTTATTATTGGTTTTCCCTAAGTTGACGTTAGGCAGCGTTTGGCCGAATACCGCTGAAACAGCGCCTCTGCTGGTGAGGATATCAAAGCGATTGTTGTCAAAATAGTCAATGGTTGCTGTTACCTTGCGATTTAAAAAAGCTAAATCAAGACCGATATCCATTTTCTTTTCTTTCTCCCAGGTTACCTGGTTATTTCCTAGGGCACCCTCTGCCGCGGTGACATAGCTGTTGTTGTTAGCTTCGCCAAATAATCCTGAACCGCTGCCGATACTGTAGTTTTGAAGATAGGCATATACTCCACCGGTATTGTCTACGCCGGTTAGACCATAGGAGCCACGCAGCTTGAAAATATCAATAAAGGGAAGTTTTTGTTTAACAAATTTTTCTTCCGCGATGTTCCATCCGATAGAGGCTGCAGGAAAGAAGCCAAATCGACGTTCTTTCGCAAATCGATCGGATCCATTGTAAGCGCCGCTGATCTCAAATAGGTATCTATTCTGGAAGTCGTATCCTATACGTGCTGTATAGCCCCGGAAATTCTCCGGAATAAAATTATAATCTTTGGCACCTGTTGCGCTTTTACTATTTTGGTTGTATAATACCAGTGCGGATAGATGGTGTGCGTGTGCAAAACTACGGCTGTAATTCAGCATGGCCTGCAAGGTGATTGCGTAATTGGTACTTCCGGCGCCATAGTTTAAGGTTGGCGTTGCGATACGATAGACATTATCCTGACGCCCGAACGAATAGGAATCTGTTGTCGGATCATAGATATACGATGGGAAACCACCGCCGGCGGTAGGACGTTGTAAAGAACGGTTGTAAGCGTAGTCGTTGCGGTAGGCTATTGTTCCTTTGAAAGACAGCCCCTGTGTAATGAAGTTCAATTTCTGATTTGCGGAGGCTGCCAGATTCATATTATTATTGTGGGTACGATAGTAACCGTTGTACATCAAACGACCAATGAGATTGTTGTTATTTCTGCCGGCAGAATTTCTCTGCCACACGCTATAGCCTAGACTACCATCTGGATTGAATAGGGGATAGTTATAAGGCGCGGTCTCGGCCGTACGGCTGAGATCGCTAAAAATATTGTCGTTAGCACTGGCATTGTTGCGATTGGTTTCACCTAGGCTACCGAAGAAATCAAAACGCACATCGAGGTCATTATTCACTTTTAAATCTATGTTTGAGCGATAGTTATATCGTTTATAATAGAATTTACTGTTCAGGTCTTCGCTGAAATCCTTTAGTTGTCCACCTTGGTTCAAATACCCTACAGATACGTAATATCTTGCGCGGTCTGTACCACCTGTTACATTCAGTGTATTTGTCGATTGCGGTGCAAATTTGCGCAATAGGATTTCCGTCCAGTCGTTATTGGGGTGTGTATAGGGAGAAGTTCCGTCTTTGAACAATTTTAGATCTTCTTCTGAGAATTGCGGTTTAAAATTTGCGTTCGGATTCAAGTTATTTGTGTTGACCTGGGACTCGACCAGGAGTTTGGCTGATTCGTAGGCGTCTAAAAATTTTGGTGTCCGGGTTAATTGACTCAGTGCATATTCAGTCTGAAAGTTGATTTGAGGCTTGCCCGACTTTCCTCGTGTTGTTGTTACTAAGACAACTCCGTTAGCACCTTTGATACCGTAAATGGAGGTTGTTGCAGCATCTTTGAGGATACTGATGGATTCGACTTCATTTGCATTTAGGGTTTGGAATTGTGCATAAGTGAACTCGATGTCATCAACAATAATAAGCGGTTGGTTGTTACCGGTATAAGAACTTGTTCCACGAACATAGAACGTGGCACCATCGTTTCCTGGTTGTCCTGAGCGCTGCTGACTGGTAAATCCTGTTAAACGGCCCGCCAACGTATTTTGTAAGCTAGGTGATGGGCTTTGCCGAATTTCATCACCACTAATGGAGCTTACAGCGCCTGTAAGCGTTTTTTTCGTAGTTTTACCATACCCCACCACGACGACTTCATCGATTTCCTGCTCACGCGCCACTAATTGGATGTTAATTGTGTTTGTTCCCTGCACGTCTACCTCCTGGCGTAAATAACCAAGGTGGTTGACTACAATCGTCTCACTGCTGATATTTAATTTAAAGCGGCCGTTTTCATCCGTGCGTGTTTGGCGATTTGTTGCATTTTTCTCTGTAATTGTCACATCTTTGAGGGGACCACTGCTTCCGCGAACGGTGCCTGTCAACTGTCTTTCCTGGCTGAGAGCAGTTGAGCAGGTAATCGTGGTTAGGCCAATGAGATAATATATTAAGTTTTTCATTTTAGAGTATCTGTCTTTTTTGATTAATAATAGCCTTCATTCTGAATCAATGCACGATTTTTAGACGTTTCGCTATAAGGTATAGGCATATGGTAATACTTGGTTTCAAAATGAAAGGGGGTAAGCATTTGTTCGATTGCCGTCACAGACGCCCCTGATTTATGGAGGACAAGACCTTTGAGCGAATTTTTGATGTCTCCAGCATCCTTCCAACGTCTGATATCCCAGAAGCGATGTTCTTCGAAGGCCAGTTCGATACGTCTTTCATTTTTTATAAGATCGCGCATTGCAGTTTGTGCGATCCCTTCCGAAATACCATAGCGACTATTGTTACCAGGTTTAATACCAGCGCGTGCCCGTATCAAGGTGATCTGTTTGACTGCATCTTCGGTACGACCGACTTCGTTAAGGGCTTCGGCGTAGCTTAGTAAGACTTCAGCATAACGGAAATAGGGGAAATTATGGCTTTGATTTGCATAGGTCGTAGCGTTTGTGAAATCACCCAAGAATTTACGTAAGTAGTAAGCGGTCTTGGTTTGACTTAAGAAAGGCTTATTGGGTTTATCCAAGCCACCTTCGAATGTTTCAATCGGCCTGCTCAACCACCGGACTCCATTGTAAAAAAGGATCGCTTTTAATCGGGGATCGCGATTTTCGTATTGGCTGAGATCAGTACTTAAACCAACATAGGGTAACCCGGTATCCATAGGAAAGGCATTGACAAAGTTTTGTGTAGGGCTTGTTCGACCATTGCTGGCCGCAGGAGCAACATAGCCCACTGGTGCATTATTTGCCTCTAAGGAAGTTGAATTGGCCGATTGCTTGGCAAAGATAATATCCGTATTTACTTTGGTTGTAAAGATATTTGCATAAGCGATTGAACCTGTGCCAGCTGGTAATTTATGGTAGCCCTTGGCTATCAATTCTTCAGCGGTCGAAAGCACACGCGTCCAACGTCCGTTGTCTTTGTCTGGATAACCATTAAGTAGTTTGATTTGTGGGTTAACACTAACGCCGCCGCCGTTAAAAAGAGGGCTAGCTGCGTAGAGATATAACCTCAGTTTTAGCGCTAAAGCAGCTTCATTTGTCACACGTCCATATTCCGTTGTAGTGAGCAGGGCCGAAGAAGCTGCGGGCAGATCACCTTTGATCGCCTCACACTCACTGGCAATCAAATCTACACATTCAGCATAGGAGCTCCGAGGGATATTCAGGTCATCGGACAGTTCGAATATGTTATCGCCCACTATTGGGATCCCACCGTAGCGCTTTAACAACTCAAAATATGCGAATGCCCTAAGAAACCGCGCTTCGGCTTTATAGCGTCGGATCATGTTTTCGGGAATGGGTACTACCGATATATTTTGTAAGAATACATTTGCTCGGCGAATAATCGTATAGCTATTCTGCCAGTTATTGTCCGGATAATTTACAGCGGTTAACTGACCGTTTGTAAATAGCCGAATATCCGATGTTTCGGAAGATGGTACAGCATCATCCGTTGCGGCATCAAGCATATCGCCTGTTATGCGGTTGAATCCGTTAGGAAGAAAGGAGTAGATTCCGAATAGATAGGCTTTTGCCTGTACACCCTCTTTATCAGTGGGATCAAACACATCACCGAGCAGAATCCTTTCTTCTGGTTGGTGTTCAAATTTGTTGCAAGAAGCTATCCCGAGCATGGCACAGGCTAGTACACAAATTACTGTTTTTTTCATATCTCCCTGTATTATAGTTGGATGTTTAGACCGAAACTGATGATTTTTTGTATAGGGTACAGACCACGGAAATTTTCTGGATCGGCACCGTTGAATGTTTTTGAGCTAAATGTATATAGGTTAAAACCATTAGCAAAAACCCGCGCCGACTTGATCTTAACCCGTTGCGTTAAGATTGTGGGTAATGTATAGCCTAATTCGACAGTACGAATGCGTAGATAGTTGCCACTACGTAACCAAAAGGTTGAATATACATTGTTGTTAATTGCAGCACTTTGAGGGCCTGAACTGGTGCTTAATCTTGGATAGTCGGCATTCGGGTTGTCTATGGTAAAACGATCGAGCTGTGTGCTGTAAGCCTGACCCGTACCGCTGTTAAATTCCCGGTAACTATTGCCAGAAAGATAGACTTCACGATTTATCATACCCTGAAAGAAGATGGAAAAATCGATGTTGGCGAAGCTAAAGCCTAAATTGGTTCCGAGCAAGATTTGTGGTTTTTCTGAACCTATTGGACCCTGATCATATTGATTGATCAGACCGTCACCATTGCGGTCTCGGTAACGAATATCTCCTAATTGTGGTGTGTAGCCCTCCACTGTTGGTGATGATTGTAATTCATCAGCACTCCTGTATAATCCTTCGGCGATATATCCTATGGTCTGTCCAACAGGATGCCCTGAAGAAGACATGTAAGAATAGGCCAACGCAGGTTCGGCTTCGTAGACCATTGTCGATTTTTGGATGCTTGCGTTCAGTAAGGCATAATAGGAGAATTTAGAGGTATGGTTGCGCCATCCCACTTCGGTTTCGTATCCGGTGTAATCCTGTTTGCCGATATTTTCATTGGGATAACTGATGCCCAACAGCGAATTGTTGCTTTTGCGTGTAATATTGAGATCGCGGTATTTATTTTTGTAGTAAGTGAGTTGAAAAGTGAATTGGTCGTTAAAGAGCGCACCATCGATACCGAGATTTAGCATATTCACTTTGGCCCAGGTCGGGTTTGCGTTGGCCAAATAAGACTCACCTATTGTTCCTGCTGAGCCCGCTGTTGATCCGAAAAAAGTTTCTGGCGTACCATTATAACTTTGTATATAGGTGTAATAACTCGCATTGTCACGACCTAATAAACCATATGATCCGAATAGCTTTATTTTGTTTATCCATTTTACGTCTTTAAGTAGTTCTTCTCGGTGTATATTCCAACCTAAGCCGATAGCGGGGAATGTACCGTATTTGAACCCTCCGTCGTTTGGGTAACGATTAGCACCATTAACAGCAAAAGACAGCTCTGCTAGGTAGCGATTGTCATAGTGGAAAGCAGCATGCCCCGATATGCCCTGTACAGTATAGGGTAGGTCTGAACCATTGACCAGATTGTCCCGATTAGCTAACAGTATAAGGTCGATCCCATGCTTTTCGGTTTCATTGGAGTAGCCTATTGAAAGCTCCTGAAAATTTGATCTATTTTGAAATGCTATGTTATTGCTGTTATTTTGTTCCGTATTATTACCATACTGTTTATATATTGGTGCTTCGAGATCATCGTTCATTAACTGAAATACGGCGAATGATTTGTTTCGTACGTAATTTTCACGGAGGTTGGAAAAAAATGAAGCTCTGGCTTTTAACCACAAGCCTTTCAGTACATCATCCAAAGAACGTTTTAAGTAGAAGTCCGTTAATATAGTTCGCGTATTAGCTATCGCATATCCTGAAGCGTTAGTCTGCGCTAATATATTATTTTGAAATTTGGAAGAGCCGCCAAAGGTCCCATCCAAGTTATATATCGGGTATGCACTATTAGGGGTGTTTAAAATTGACTGAAAGATATTGTCTGTCCCATCATTACCGGGGCTGTTGGCATTCAATATACGGCCTTGGATATACACTCCGGCCTCCAGTAAATCGGAAAGCCTGACATCCACATTCGAACGGACAAAATATCCCTTCGCGTTGGTGTTCGTACTATAATTGTTGTTGGCATTGGTTTTCAGTAGACCGTTTTGACTGAGATGTTCGAGATTGACGAAATACTTGACATATTTGTTTCCTCCGCGGGTATTCAGATTGTATCGAGCAACAGTAGCGTTGTTTTTAATGACCTGTTCAGCCCAATTCACATTTGGATAGGTCAATGGATTATTACCATCTTTAAAGCTCGTTAGGGCAGTTTCACTAAAACCATTGTTTGTGACCGAAAGCCCATCATTTTTTAATGCTTCATTGTACAATAGGGCATACTGGTAGGCATTCAATGGCTTTCCGATTAAATTCTGCAATGGTTTTTGGATACCATATTGAGCCGAGAAATTAATCTGTGTCCTATCGGTGTACCCTTTTTTGGTGACAATTGCTATTGCACCATCAGCGCCACGGATGCCCAGCATTGCTAAGGAGACAGCATCTTTCAACACCGAAATTGATTCGATCTCCTGCATGCCAATTTCGGTGACAGAACGCGGAATACCATCGATTAGGATAATCGGCGGGCGACCCCTGAGTTGATAGCTCATGTCTTCATTTAATGGCTGTCCATTGTTTCGGCTAACCTTTAGACCGGCCAATTGTCCCGCCGCTGCAGTAAGGTAACCAAATACTGGAGTTGAGGCAATTGCATAGCCAGGTAATTTGGACACCGAAGCTGTGGAGTACTGCTTAGGTGTATTGAAATAGATTAATTGATTGATGTTACTGATAGAATCTTGCTCTAGAGTTTTCTCTAAAGAGACATCCTGCTGTGCATAGCTCCAAAAGGGGAAACAAAAGAGCATAGCATAAGCTGTCTTAGATTTAAGCAAACTTTGTAATTCTAACATACCTTAATTGGTTTAAAATTGGTCTCTTAACATTTTTGAGCATCACGAACTTTTCAGCCTACATAGAAAAATATTTACCGTTATCTTATGCTTAGTGTATTATAAAATAAGGCTTGTAGGTCTACTATATTCGGTTAGTCAATACTCAAAGATATTATAGTTGCATTCGGAAAGGTTTGCTAGACTGGTTTTTTTTTAATGAAACCGTTCCCAAATTTTGGGAACGGTTTCACGGTTAGAATGATCCGTTTTGGTGTTTGCGAATTTCAAGTACTTTTTTTGGGAAAATCTAGGTGGGCGAATACGGTACATCGGTCGAAATATCCGTTTCGAAAGAAGACAAATATATGGACAAGCCTCAAACGCTTATCTGCTAGCTTATTTATGGAGGCTTTTATACCACAAAAATTTCAATGAAGATAGACGTTTTAGTTGAATTTGATGATATAGTGAGTTTACCGTTGATATTTTCCAGCCTATTCTGTATAGATTTAAATCCTATACCTTGTTTAAGCTGTTTATTTTCATTGAACCCCTTTCCATTATCCTCAATTAATATGTTCAATTTGTTGTCTTCTTTATAAATAGCTATCTGTATTTTTTTTGCCTTTGCATGTTTAATTATATTTGTTAATATTTCTTGAAATATATAGATAAGTTGAATTCGGATTTCAAGAGTGATTTTATCTAGCGCGCCTGGGTCAATATTTATCTCGGTTTCATATCTATTTTTAGGCAATGCATATTTAATGATTTTCATTAAATTTTCAATGTATATTTTGTCATCGCTAATGAAATCTTCCGTGTACAAATTGTGGCTATGTTTCCTAGACTCGTTATACAATTCATTTGAAATATTGATGAGAACATCGATATTTTCGATCTGTTCGGCACTCATGTTCTCATTTTGTAGTATTGTCAAGCGCTGTTTGACACTTGCAATTTTACTGGAAAATGAATCGTGCAGATCTTGAGCTAATCTTTTCTTTTCATCTCTTCTTACAAATGCTAGTCGTTCTTCCATAATTGAAATTTGGAGGTTTACTTCTGTATTTAACTCTTCAATACGCTTTTTTGACGCTTTTTCTCTCCTTTTTATGACAATATATAGTAGTGCTCCAATTATGGTAAATATCGATATTAAGCAAATAATCCAAAGGTTCCGCGTATTTTCTTTCTCTTCGGAAACTCGCAATAATTCGCGATTTACCTCTGATTCTGTGTGTGCATAAATAAGCTTATCTATATCATCGACCAGCAATGCCCGCAATGAATCGCTTGAAATCGCTACTTTCTTCATTTCATTGTAAGCCTTGTAATAATTTCCTTCTTTCTCCGCTATTAATGTTGTTAGGGCATTCGCTTCATAATGTTGTTCTTCATTGAGAAATGGGACATTTCTAAGTGAATCTAGATAGGAATTTGTTGAATCTTTAATTCCGACGCGTAAATAGTACTTGGCTTTGGATAAATAATATTTGCTTTTAATATCATTATTAATTTCAGTTGCATTAACATACTCACTATTGACAGCTTGTTTCATCTCATTTAAAGCTTGAAGTGCTTTATGTTTTTTGAAAACTCCATTTAAACTGTGTTGATATCGGATGTGTGCTTGATAGAAATTAACATATTGGGCTTGTAAATTATCCTGTGGCAGTTTTTGTTTCAGCTCAGCGTAAATTCTTTCGGAAAGTGCAAAGACGCTATCGGCTTCTTTAATATTTCCACTTTCAACACAGGCCTCCATGGCTGGGTTAAAAATGGTAATATATTCATTGGAAATATTGAGGTTTAACGCGTTATCTTTAATTAGTTTGGGTAAGGTATTTAGATAAGACTGCTTATTTTTGTATGTATCAATAACTTTTTTATAGTTTCTATTCTCTAAGTAAACATTTATTTTTCTTCCTGAAACAATTAAAGAGCGTTGTTTGAAAAGCTTATATATTTCTTTTTCTGCTTTTTCAAGGAAATAGAAGCACTCACCATTTCGATTCGCATATTGAGCATTATTAGCTAATTTGATGTAATAATTGATTTTATAAGGATAAAGATCTTTGTGTTTTTGTGATAAGACGAGATAAGTTTTTAAGTGCTCTGTTAACTCTTCCCTTGAAAAAGTACGGCCTTCAGAGAACTCTCTATCGATCCAAATGTCCATTTTATCCAAGTATTCCTTTTGTTCAACTTTATTGTTTTCAATTAGTTTTAAGAAATTATCATTATAAAATTGCCCAATAGCACTGGAAATGTTTAGAAACAAAAAGAATATAGATAATGATTTAGTTAATAATGCCATGGTCTTTTGCTATTTTTAATAGTTGAACAATAGAATGACAATTTGCTTTAGCCATCATTTTTTTACGATAGGTTATAATGGTATGTGTACTTAAACATGCTTTTTCTGCCGCTTGTGCAATACTCAACCCGCTCATAAAGAGATAAAGGAGCTGGATTTCCCTTTGAGAAAAAACGATCGAATCCTTATGCGCATTGTCGATGAGAACTTTCAATGACTCTTCTATATATAATTCATTTATTTCCACAGCTTTTATACATGCAATCAATGAGGATATTTCACATGATTTGCTAATAATTCCGTTTGGTCTAACCTGTAGCATATTGTGGATAATATGTGGGCTTGTGGTTGATGATAAAAAAATAAAATGAGAGTGTTTAGCAAGTCTTTTGATATCTTGAAGTACACTAGCGCCATTATTGTCTCCCAAAAAATAGTCTAAAAAAAAATGAATGTTTTTTCTTTCTTCTTGAATTAGGTAATTGATCATCTCGTTAAATTGATTAAACACAAGTACGTGTTCAAATATTTTATATTTCTCTAATAAAAGTGAGAAGGAGTTAGCGAATAGTTTTTCATCATCCAAGATCACTGCCATTTTTACCTCTTTCATAGGTTATATTGTATTTTTTTTGACCTCTAATATAAGTCTTTTACACTATTGATTAGTTTCAAAAGTGCTTAAAACAAGGTATTTGTAAATCTTGTAGACATTTAACTACCAATTTCTGGGGATAAGTAATTATAACCATACCTAAAATTGGTGTTTATCGCTTCCGTTTGTTTTTTATGATTACAGGATTGTTTTGATTTGTCTAATAATGCTTGAAAAGTTTCAAAAAATCGCTGTTGCAAAGTCTCTTTGAAGTATGAAGACAAAATTATTACAAAAGATTAAAATTGATAAAAGATGAAAGATGTCAAAAAGAAATATGTTCCTCCTCGCGTAGAGGTTATGGACATTAAAATGGAAAATTCTCTAGCAGCAAGTTCAGCTATTGTGATACCAGGTGATGGATCTGGCGGTGGTATAGCACATGAATGGAAACCTGGGGAGAATAAAGACTGGGAAATTACGTGGTAAATAAAGTTAAATATTATGAAAAGAAATTTTAAACATAAAATAGTTATTGGTTCTGGCGTATTAGTTTTCTGTTTTTTGCTGAATTCATGTAAAAAGGAACAGTCCAACCAAATTCATGAGGGCGATGCGGTAAAGGTAATTTTTGATTCCAAAATCAATAGTTTCAATACTAATTCAGCTATTGCAACCAAAGCAACAACTTCGAAAGCAGCCAGTGCAGAGAATCGTTATTCTGTAAATGTTGATGATAAATATTCGATTGAGTGTGTTTTATCGGAAACTTCTAGCGGTCTTATGGCAAAAGCGCAATCAGCAAGTACGAATTTAGTTGCTCAAGTTGGACGATCGGCTGTAGAAATTGGTACGCTATATTCGGTAACATACTATGATAAGGATGGCAAATATGTAGGATTTAACCGATACAAAGTCGGAGATACTACCCCTACGTCTGGCAGTGAATACAAATTTAATGCTGGTGAGAAATATACCTTTATATTTCAGAGTAACAATACCAAACTTTATACGGTTGCTTTGCCACCTTCCACCGAAGATCTTGATAAGGCTGTGGTAGGTAGGCTACTGACACAAAGCGGTGGACAGAATTTAGATCAGATGTACACTCGAATAGATAAAGTTTTGAATTACGGGACCAATTATATTGATGTGTTGTTCGAACATTTGTTTTGCGAAATCACTGTTAGTTTAGATTCTAAGAATGTTGGAAACATCAATGCAATTGGTAGCTGGAACGCATCTTCCCATTATAGTGGACTTTCTTTAAAAGTGAGTGACGCGAGTTTAACTTATAAAGCTGAAGATTTAATTTCACAAGGTTATCCCATCAATATGACAATTGATGGAACAAGACAATACGCACAATCATCACCCTTTATTCTGGCAGCGCCTGACGGTCTTGGAAATATAAAAATCAGTGGTATTAATGTTGGCGGAGAAGTAAAAGACTTGACTATTCCTAATGTTCCGTTAACAAGAGGAAAGTCCTACAAGTTAAGTCTCACGCTCAAAAAGAATTCTACTGTAATAAACGGATTGGAATGGGCACCGGGAAACTTGTCAGAGATCAATGGTGCTTATTCCTTTGCACCTAATCTAGAATTGGGGACAGCATTTGGTTGGCAAAGCCTTAAGAGCGGAGAGGCATATGCTTACAATCCTGTAGGAGATCCTTGCTCAAAGGTAACGGCAAATGGCGGCGGATGGAGAACGCCTAGTCATGCGGATTTTCAGGCACTAAGCATAGGGTCGACTAAAAGTTTGGTCACAGAAAATGGTCGGCGGGGCGTTCGGATTTCTAATGGTAATGCTGTTGTTATATTGCCAAAGACTCCAAATTTGTACTGGAATGGTGCTAGCACGCCTTCTAGTACGCTTTGGAATCGAACAAAAGCTCCGATTACTATTTCAGACTCAGGTTTTTATTGGGCATCAAGTTCTAGAAATTATAATGGAGTTAATCATGGCAATCAATGGAGTTTTAGTGAGACTTCGGGCGGCTTTGATACAGGATTTCGTACTAGTCCAAGCTACGTGAGATGTGTTAAAGGCACTGTAGCTGCAAATTAATTTTGACCCTCTTTGTAAGCTTAAAGCGGGTATAAATTACCTGGATTTAAAATAGGGATTCGTTAACAATTTCGTTTAATTAAATCAAGAAAAAGCCATTATTGTTTTCGATAATGGTTTTTTTTATGCTAACCTCATCTCAGGGTTTCGAACTCTTGCTGGATGTTTTACGCTTTTCAGCGGTAATGAAGTCTTTAATTGAATCGACTAGCAAAATGGTGTGCTAAATTTCTTTAGATATCGCATGCAGATAGGGCGGTGTTTGAAACGCTCTAATCATATTCGAGATGGCTTAGGCCCAGAAAGATTTCATCGTGATAAATTGTCTTTTTAGGTATTTAGTTCTGCCGTAAGTCACTCGTAAATGATGTTCGTATACTTAAACGCCAAGGTCAAATTCGCTTTGTGTTTTACTGAGTTAGATTATTACTAAATGGTCGGTAATGTTTCGCCGTCAATTACATATTCAGTTCCTGTTAGATAGCTAGCTCTTGGTGAAACGAGGAAGCCGACAAGTTCAGCTACCTCTGCAGGTTCAGCAGGTCTTCCGAAAGGAATTCCCCCCAATGCATCCATTACGCCCTGTTGCGCTTCCTCGACAGTGCTATTTGAGTTTCTGGCAATTTCACCTAGCCAGGCTTCGGATGTTGCGGTGTTGATCCACCCAGGGGAATCTGTTAGGACACGAATGCCTTTGGGCGTAACTTCGTTCGATAAGCTTTTGCTATAGTTTCTCAATCCAGCCTTTGCCGCTGCGTATGGTAACGTTGAATCATATAAGGGTAATTTGCCCTGAATAGAAGAAATGTGAATAATTACACCGTTTCTGCGTTCGATCATCTGTGGTAAAAAGCTCCTGTCGAGACGAATCGGTGCCAAAAAGTTAATCTGTATGGTCGATTCCCAATCTTCATCGCTGAGGGCAGCGAAACCTCCTGCAGGGGTAGATGATCCACCGAGATTATTTATCAGAATGTCTAGCCTTCCATAGTTTGCAAGCACCGCGCTCACTAATTTTTGGGTTCCCTCTGCCGTGCTCAGATCAGACGTAATGTAATGCAGATTACTATTTTCTTTTTCAGGAGCGTTTCTCGCGGTAATGATAACTGTTGCTCCGGCCTGTAATAGTCTTTCTGCAATTGCCCTTCCAGTTCCTTTTGTACCCCCAGTTACCAGGGCAATCTTGTTGGATAACTCATTGTTGAATTTAAACTGTTCCATTTTTTATCCCCTATTGTACAAATGGGTTCATACGTTTAATTTTGAAATATGTATGAAAGAAAAGTAATTCCAAATCTGAACTGTGGCCTTGACTTGATAGGTGAAGTGCTTTATGGCAAATGGAAAATCCGTTTGCTGTGGTTTATCAACCAAGGATATAAAAGACCCAGTGAATTGCTGCGTAAAATACCGGATGCTTCTCGACGGGTCCTTAACCTCCAGCTAAAAGAACTGGAGGATCATGAGCTTATCACCAAGAAAATATATCCTGTCGTTCCACCGAAAGTTGAATATTCGCTTACCGATTTCGGGATAAGTTTGATTCCTGTAATTTCCGCGCTGGGTTACTGGGGGGATCCAAACGATGAAAGACTGAGAAGGTTAATCTTAAGGAGACTTTCAAGTTAAGTGAAGAAATATCAAACTTAGGGCAAGAGGCTCATAGTATTTACTTCAATATAATTTATGGGGCGAGATAGACCAGTCACTGAGGATTATGTACTTTCATGCCACTGTTTTCACGTTCTTTGAACGAGCTGAAGATAAAAATAATTTAAGGTCTAATATCCATTGACTGACCAATTGATGGTTTGTTTTCAGCATTTTCCTCTTATACATTGGGCGTCGTCCTTTGATCTGATCGCTAAGAACAAACGGATTATTTGTTACATCAATCCGTTTGCTATAGCATCCCACACGTTGATTATTAAATGGTTCCTTCCTCTACATCTGATGGCTCTGTTGGCGGTTGAAGGGGAGCCCTTCTGCATCATTTGCCTCTTCATCTTCAGCGATAGTTTCATCGTCGAGTTCACTTTCATCCTCAAAACCACTTTCTTCTTGGATATCCAGATCATCTTCTTCGGCGATGGTTTCATCGTCAAATTCACTTTCATCCTCAAAATCAATTTCTTCTTGAATACCGAGATCATCCTCTGCTGGGATTTCTGGATCTTCATCGGATTCATTTTTAAAAAGATCTTGATCAGGATCCTGTTGTGAGATGATCGCAAATGCAATGATAGGCATACCTTGATGCTGATCTTGCGTTATTTTTTTTCTGTTCATGTTACACATATTTTATTTGTAGGACACCGGATATTCGACAATTGTTGATTGATTAACTACGCTATAAATGCCGCTTTATACGTGAAATTTCATTTCTACGTAGATTACATTTTTCAATGGACCAACGTGTTTCTACTTTTTGTGACCGATTTATGCGTGAATTAACGCATCCATCAGCTATGATCGAACGAAAGTACTGTGATCGCTGTTAATTTTTAAAAAATTTGCTCACACGACACTGAGTCGATCATTAAAAATTTATAGAGAAAATGGAAAATTCAACAAAAATGGATAGACGCAAGGCTCTGGGAACAATAGGAACTAGTGTATTAGCTTTAGGACTGGTGGGAGGATGGCGGCCAGCTGAAGCTCAGCAAGGTGGAAATGCTAATTTACAGAATCCAAACGACAAATATCCTAAACCGCCTTTTCAAAAGCAACTCCAGTCCTGGCCCGGATTGAGCAGTAAAATGAAGCCAAGACCCGACCATGGCGAAGAATCATATAAAGGAAGTGGGAGGTTGAATGGGCGAAAAGCCTTAATTACCGGCGGCGATTCTGGAATTGGGCGAGCTGCCGCAATCGCCTATGCACGCGAGGGAGCCGATGTTGCTATTAATTATCTACCGGATGAGGAGGTTGATGCCAAAGAAGTTGTCGCATTAATTAAAGCTGCAGGGCGAAAGGCGGTAGCAATTCCGGGTGACCTTCGGGAAGAAAAGTTCTGTACGCGTCTGATAGAGGAGGCGGCCCAGCAGTTGGGTGGTTTGGATATTTTGGTCAATAACGCTGCGCGACAGCAGACAAAACCTTCTATATTGGATATTACGACCGAAGAATTTGATGCGACCATGAAGACTAATATCTATGCCCCATTTTGGCTTATTAAAGCTGCTCTACCGCATTTGAAGCCCGGTTCAGTTATTATAGGAACAACCTCAGTACAGGCGACAGATCCATCGGAAGATCTTTACGATTACGCGCAGACAAAAGCTGCTACAACAAACTATATACGGTCTCTGGCGAAACAGTTAGGACCTAAGGGTATTCGCGTGAATGGCGTAGCTCCGGGACCTATTTGGACACCGCTACAAGTAAGTGGCGGTGCGACACAGGAAAAGCTGGTGAATTTTGGAGGCGACACGCCCATGGGAAGACCCGGACAACCGGCGGAACTAGCATCGATCTATGTTCAGCTTGCCGCATCAGATGCCAGTTACGCTAATGGACAGATTTATGGAGCTGCTGGAGGAGGAGGGCAACCTTAAGCTGATCCGCAAGCTGATCAGCGCTACTACGGGATCATCTGTTTTATCAAATATCTATCTAAGTGTTTTCTATGTGTTGCAATCGGTGAGAAGCTGATTGCAACTCCTTTTAAATATACACTTATTAAACATACACCTGGCCCGCCACTATTATAATCGACACACCTTATTTAGGATAAATTGTTCTTCCCTGAAAGGCCGTTGGAGAGAATGGGCCCATTGATATACCTTTAAATAATTGGAACATGGATCAGCTTAGCTTATTTGAAAACGAAGGATATCATTTTCCGGAAGAGCTCTTAGACTTCGAAGCGGATTTTCTTACACAAAAAGAAGCTGACGATTTGTTTGATCTACTGCTCAAGGAGGTCAGTTGGCAGCAGACATCGAAGACAATGTACCATCGAACGCTATTGACCCCTAGGTTAACGGCTTGGTATGGCGATAAAAATACAAGTTACCAGCTCGCTGGAAAAACGATCGCTGTAAATCAATGGCTTGAACCTTTGGAAGCGTTGAAGGAGAAGATCGAACAGCGCTTCAATTATCGATTCAATTCTGTATTGCTTAATTTATATCGCGACAACAGTGATTCGGTGGCCTGGCACCGTGATAGAGATAGCGAACTGGGACATAGGCCTGTAATTGGATCGATAAGTCTGGGACAGGCACGCTTTTTCGATTTTAGGAAGGTTGACGATCATAGTAAAAAGTATTCCTTGTTGTTAAATCATGGTTCCCTTTTGCTGATGAAAGGCGATTTGCAGGAAACTTGGGAACATCGCGTCGCAAAATCCACGCAAAAAATGAAAGCTCGTATCAACTTGACTTTTCGCTTAATCGGCGATGTATATTAGGTTTTTTAATTAGCCGAATTTCAGATGTATAAATATTTATATAGCGAGTTCTATAGTTGTCTTAGTTATCTATTTTAATTTACCCATTGTCAAATTTTCCGATATAAGCCATACCTAGCGTTTCTGCAACTTCTTTACCGTCTATGTCGATTGTGCCATTTACTACAATTTCAAGTATGGAATGGGTGGTGATCATTTTCAGCTCATCAACTTTGAGAATCATCTTTTCGGCAATATTATAATCCTCGATCTTTAGCATCAGTATCTCGTCAAGGTTTCCGCTTTTTGAAGAATGGTGATAATTCAGTTTTATACTATCTTTTTTATCCAGCCCCGTTTGTTGAATAATATTTTTTTTATTGATTTTATTATGTCCAATCCATAAATAATGTACCTGTTGGTCTGATGCAGTCTGATAGGAAAGCTGAGTTAAGTTCCCGATATAATGTATCTTTTTAGAGCGAGAGGCATCTTTCACATCTAGGTTATTATCTTCTAGCGTTATAATAGCATTCCAATCAATAAGACCGTGCTGTCTTAATCGTACTTCTAGTTCGTTTTGGTCTATGCAAATATCATCTGCAACGATTTTGGAATTAACAGGGTTATCGTAATATTTAATCATCATGAGATCTTCATCATACGTATCCAAATAAATTTCCTTGCAGAAATCACAGCGCAACTGCGGATTAGGTTCTGCATCGTGCTCTTTGTCACCTGTTGGAGGTTCGTTGTCATAAGCAGACCATGCTTCTAGGTAATCTTTTTGATCCAGATATTTCTTAAATTCTTTCTCTGTTTTAAACTTTCCGAGCCATATATGTAGTTTTTTCATCTTGTTGTGTAATTTTAAGATCTGAATAAGTTTTTAATAGCATCCCTTTATTTACTTTGTCCATCCTACACTTTTCTTCCACTCTTCCATTTCTCGTTTTCTCTTTTCTAAGTCTTTAGGTGGAGACTGCTTTTCACGCAGTGCCTGTATCCTTATCACTTCAGTTTGCTCTTCAACCGTGTTTAGGCCGATTGACTTTCGTCGTTTATTTACTTTGATCGCATCATCTACTGTATGAGGACTTAGATTTCCGTTTTCGTCCCAATCAAACTGAGTCCCGTAACGTTGTGGCTGATCTTGAAATACAGCTATTCGGTCTGTTAGATAAGCTAAATTTCTAGGATCGGCTTTATTATTTTTTACAGCTGTCTTCAATAGTTCGGCACTTCTCTTCATGAATTCTGGTTGTTCAATTGAGTGCTGTATAATTAACCAGGAGGCGTCGCTAGCTTCTTTTCCTACTTTTTCTGCTGTAGGATAACCGATGGTATTCATGATTTTGTCTAAAATCTGAGCATTTTTATTGTGTAAGATCTTCATTTCTTCATTATATCCATCGCCTAGTTTACCCTCATTAATAAGCTTATCCCTTAATGCTAAGTCTGCATTTTTCAGATCAATTATTTTTTTTGCAATGTCTTTATATTGCATCATAAGTGCTTTTTCGTAAAGAAATGTTGTGATTAAAAATTCTAAGCATACTCACCGTGGTAATATACAACTCATTCACTCGGAAACACTTTTTACTACAATTAGATTTAAATTACCGGGTTCATAATCCTTTCCCCAAATTTAATGTGTAATTGTTGTATTGTCAATACGTGTTTAATGTCTGCTACTCGCGCTTTTTTTTAAGATTCCGATTTACCACATTTATTGGATTCTTTGGAGCCCTAGCGAGTTAAGTATTCTCTTTGGATTGAACTTTCAGCAGACCTTTTTGTTTTGTATTTTTATGAACGCAAGGCTGATATCGCTTCAGTATTTAAGGATATATTGGTTAGTAGTGATTAAATGAATAAGATTATGATAAAGATCAAGTTATGTGTTTTAATTTTCTGTTATGCGTATTTTTTCGCTCACAGCAATTGTAGTGCTCAGCGTACCAAGAGCAATCATGAGACAGGAATTCAACGTATCAAAGGCAATTGGTTCGACAAAAAAAATAAAAGGCATCTATCGATCCATCATGAACGCGGACAGGAGTATTTTACCATTAACGACTGGTATGACATCGGCAAGGGTAGGGAACCAATGATTGATGCCTATAAAGCATGGCCGAGAGGGAATAAATTGATTATGCTTCAAAGTACTACAGATCTGAGAGCCCCCTATGCAGAGATTCTGCCTTCCGGGAAGTTTCTTTTGTATCGTACAAAGAAGATGAATGATGAAAATGGACCTTTTATAGACAGCGCTTTCTTTTCTAGGTACAAATAATTGATGTTCTAGCGTTCTATTTATACCCCTAAGATTGAGAGAACGATGAATTTATAGGTATTTTATTTAGATTTTTTTGGCGGCAACTGTTGGGAAACTTATGTATTTATTTTTTTTGCCTATTTAAAATTGCGCAATCCGTATTTTTACGCGTTAAAATTAACAGAAATAGCATATGAATCGGATCGGGGAGTTAGGCGCCATTATCGTAAGTATAAATGTTCTTATTGACTATTGGCAAGGGTTCTTTAAATAAATCTATATTTTGTACTTTAGTTAAAGTAACTAGATTGAATAGAGTGCAAAAAAGGATAAACGTTGGTATTTTAATTTTTGATGATGTTGAAGTTTTAGATTTTGCAGGACCTTATGAAGTTTTTTCTATAGCCGAGAGTACAGCCTCACAGAAATTGTTTAATGTATTCACAATTGCTGCATGTAAAAATCCCATTTTCGCAAGAAATGGACTTCAAGTCATTCCAACTTTTACATTTAACGACGATATAAATATTGATATATTAGTTGTTCCGGGCGGCTATGGAGCTGAAACCATCCAATATAAGAATGAAAAGTTAATAAATTGGATCATTGAAAAAGATAAGAATACTATTATCACAGCTTCTGTCTGCACTGGCGCAATTATTTTAGCTGAAACGAAGCTGCTAGACAACAAAAAGGCGACTACACACTGGATGGATTTAGAGCGACTACGCAAAGACTATCCATTGATTGATGTTGTCGATCAAAAATTTGTTGAGGCTGGTAAAATAGTAACTTCGGGCGGTATTTCAGCTGGAATTAATATGTCATTGTATATCATCCAAAAGCTATTCGGAATTGAAATTTCGGATAATACGGCTAAGAGGATGGATTATGATATTTGAATTATCTAAAAACAGTATTGGAATATTATCCGTTTTCAGAAAGCTTTGTCCTCAATCCGAAATTTGAAGCAATGCCGCTGTTTGATGGATATTGTTTTTGAATGTGGCTATTTTGATCATTCGCAGCTCAGTTTCTACACAATATCGATCCTTGCGTAAACGTAAATTTGAAAAAACTTTAGAACTCAAAACAAATGCGAAAATTTCCCTTTTCATTGCAATGAGCTTGGATGGCTACATTGCAAAATCTAACGATGACTTGAGCTTTTTAAAATTAGTGGAAAAAGAAGGAGAAGACTATGGATACGCTGAATTTATGTCTCAAATTGACACCATAATTGTAGGAAGAAAAACTTACGACTATGTCGTTCGCGAAATCGGATCATCTCATTACGACAATGGACAGCGAGATGTTTATGTCATCACAAGAACAGAGAAACCACAAGTGGGTAGGACGATTTTCTACACAGGTGACTTAATCGAATTGGTAGCCCAACTAAAATCAGTAGCTGAAAAAAATATCTATTGCGATGGTGGGACGGAAGTAATCAATGCGCTGTTAAAGTGCGGCTTAATAGACGATTTTGTCATCTCCATTATTCCGGTTATTCGGGGTAATGGTACGAGACTTTTTAAAGATGGAAGACCTGAGCAAGCCCTAGAAATTATCGCATCAAAAGCCTTTGATTCTGGATTGGTACAACTACATTATAGGTGTACCTAAAGGGCGACCTGCTGAGAAGTCAATTTAATGACTATCTTACCTTCTTTAAGTATTAAAAACGCTTTTGACATGGCACTCTTCCAGTATATTTTGTCAATTCTCCTGACATGAGCAACATTTTTAAATGTCATTGAATAAGAAGAAAATAAGAGTAATGCATCATCTTAGAGTTGTCCAGTAAATGATATTAATAAAAATTGACAACAAATTGAGACAGAAAGACTGCTGAAATTTTTGTTTTTCACGTATTTTTCTATAATTGTAAAGCTTCATATGAAATCTCCCCATATTTTAGAAAACTTCAGATATCAAGTGAATATTTAAAGCAGGGAGTTCCATTTTGGTATATCGAACATCATTTTGTTAAGGGTTGATGATCCATAAATAATAGCTTATGCTAATAAATGGAAGTAAAATCGTTGATAAACAATTACGATCAAAATAAACCAAAAAGTAAAGCATAAAATATGCTGAAAATGATAACATTTTAACTACAAAGTTGAAAATCAATTAATAAAAAAAATTAAATTATGAAAAAGATGCTTTTCATTTCAGTCTTGTTAATATCCACATCGGTTATTTTTCATGCAAAGGCACAAAAACCAAAAAATAACAATTACGATTTTTTTGATACTGTCGTCAACAATCACAATCAGATCTTTGCGCCTTCAGGTATTCCTTCAGCTATCGAAATGGTGCTAAAGTATTGCAAGACGGTGGATTTTAATTTCTATGACTTGCAACTTAAATGGCAAAATAGAACAGATGGTTCTTTCCGTGACTTTGACAAAAAAAAATACACGGAATTACCTTTTCTCAGAGATTTAATTTGCCTCGGGATGAAAGTTTTCCAATGGACAGTCTTTTTCAAACGATAGATAATGAATTGAAATCTGGTAAAAAGGTAATTATCTCACTTCATGTGGAAACAGGCTGGTCCATTTTTGTGGTCCATAAAAAAACTCCGGATGGTGAGCTAGTTTCATACAGCAAACTAGGTAGCTATACAACGATACTTAGAAATACAAAAGAAATTGTAAAAAAGTCTAATGGAACAGAAATCATGATTTACAACATTTCGTCAAATGAATAGGAAAATATTAGCATGTCTTGTGCTATAATCAAAAATAAGTTAAATTATGAAAAAGATGCTCTCTATTTTAGCTGTGTTCATACACACATCTATTGTTTTTCATTCGAAGGCTCAAACACAAAAAGATGATGATTTTGAGTTTTTTGACACGGTCATAAATAACCATAATCAACTCTTTCAAATGTCGTGCATTCCATCTGCTGTCGAAATGATACTAAAATATCATAAAGTGGTTGATTTTGATTTTTACAATTTACAAAATGAATGGCAGAACAAAGCCGATGGTTCTTTTCGTGATTTTAACAATAGAGAATTATACGGTATTACCTTTTCTCAAAACTTTGTTTTGCCGCGGAATGCAACTTTTCCGATTGACAGCCTTTTTCAAACCATAGAAAATGAGCTGAAGTCCGAAAAAAAAGTGATTATTTCACTTCCGGCAGAAGGTGGCTGGCATATGTTTGTTATATGCAGGCAAACTCCGGATGGAGACTTTGTATCCTATAGCAAACTTGGGAGTCATACACTAATACTTAGAAATACAAAGGAGATTGTGAAAAAGTCTAATGGTACCGAAATCTTGACTTATCGCACTCCTCCGGGACTGTAGCCTTTTAAAATTTTAGAAGAATTATTTGAATGTCTATCGTAAGTGTTTAGGTTTGAGATTTAGTGCAGCACTTTCAACAACTTCCGCTATGCGCTTTTGTCTGGTTTCCGGTTTTCCGACAAGGATAATCCAGCCCAATATTATTTTTCTTGTTGATTTGCTCAAGCTCAGAAAATAATCTTTCGAGCCATGGTGTTTTTCGAATGCGATTTCTAAGTCGTTCGGAATGATCAGTTCTTCTTTTTATAGCTTCCAGTCGAAAGCGTTGTTTCAACTGCCAAATCAGCGCCGGCCTTCATTAATTCTGTGATACTTTCCAACAGAAATCGTCAAGTTGGTACAGCTACGCTTTGTGGATTGAAAGGAGAAATACCTACTGCTATATTGTAGGCATTAGAGCTGTTGAGTGCAAGGTTGGCGCCATAGCCGCCACGTTAAAGTCTGGACATTCTCGTTTGGGGCGGTCGGATCGAAGAGCTTAAAATTCATTAAAGTTTAATTGTAACTGACGGATCATATTTTTTCAGTTTATCTAAAAAAAGTGTTATGTCAGACACTAATTCATGTATATGAAAAACACCACCTCTAATTGGATTATCTAACAATTCACTAACACTTATAACCGTCATATAAGCTGTCATTGAGCTTTCGTTGTGACCTATTAAAATACTTTCATGGTTTTTTCTATCATTGTTTGTCGCGATGGATTTCACCGCAAAAATATTGCTACCTAACGATATGTTTTTAAAAGCAATGAGCATGATATTTTGGACAATGGTATTTTTGAAAATTTTGGTTATCCCAGCTATTCTTAGCCCAGCAATGATATTTGTTAGGAATCGCGAATCAAAAGCAAGTCTTGTCATTACTTGGTTTACTTTGGTTGTTTTGGATAAAATATGCTGATCCGAAAAATTGAACGAATAAAATGTACGTTTGCCTAAGAGATCTGTTTTCTTGGGTTTACTAAAACTTTTTATTCGTGCTTTGACTAAACCAGTTAATAATGTATAGTTGCTGTGGATATTCTCAAAAGTCCATTTGTATGCAGCGTCACCATGCTTTTCGCCAAGTCCTAATAAGATGTACAAATCAACTGCTGTACAATTTGATAGGCTGTTCATGGCATTTTGTGCCAACAAATTACTGATACCCGGTGCTAGTCCAACACTAAGTAAAACCTTCACATTATTTAGAAGAGCCTTTTGATGTAGATTTTGCACTTTTTCAAAAAAAATATTTTCAGCGGTGATATCCATGTAATGTATCCCTCTCGCTATACAATTTTCTATGAACAGCGTATTCTTTTGGTCTACACACATTATTACAAGCTTTACATGCGCTGGAACAGTATTATTTTCTTCGTTTAAAACATCAAATTTTAGCGGTGAAACACGGCCGTTTAATTCTTTGGCTAATCTTTCAGCCTTACCGAAATTCCTTCCTGCAACGATGACTTTGTTCGGAAATAATTCGGACAAATGCATACTAATCATTCCGCCAACAGTACCGTAGCCACCAATTATCAAGATATTTTCGTCCATCAGGTATTATGCTAATATGTGAAAAGCAAAGATCAAGATGAAATAACTAAATAGGTTATATTTTTTTGATGAAAATTTATATGATTTTAGATCTAATTTGTTTCGTTTATTTTTTTGTGAATGCCATTCGTTTGAGACTGGTAAAGAGCGAGCAGTTAAATGCGCATTCATTGTATGTATCCTGAGATCCAACAGGAACTCCAGATCACTTTTTGATGCAGGTCTGTATTTGATATTCAATATCATATGTTTGCAAATTTAAAAATATAAGCTGGAAAACATTGGACGAAAGACTTATACAAATGCATTTGGCAAAAAAATATTTTTTTAAGAGATTTAGTGGAACGAAAAATAGCTCTGAGGAAATATACATTTCTTCACTTTGGATCAGAGGCGTCTTATCCTCACATCCAATGTGCGATGTGTTTGCACCGGAGGGCTGCCGCCCTGTATATAGAAAAGAAATTTTTCCTGCAGCAGGATGGAAGGATAACATGCATACCAAACTTTTTCGTTTAAGTTTTTCATAGATTCCCATACACGTTTTGAAAGTGCCCTTTTTTTCAATGTAAATACCTACCAAACCTTTCAGACTTTGGGGTTGTTCATTTGTTGGATGAGTCGGTAAAAACTCTTTACCTAAGGTTACCGACACTGTAAGGCCTTGACATTTGCACTGACCCTTACAAATTTTGGAAATCAGATATTCTCTGTAATTATTAAAAAAATGGTATGAAAAAAGCAGCAAGTAAAAGGATTAGACCGTTACAAAAGCAAAAGCGACCCGGATTGGAAAGAAATATGACTCCAGTTCCTGACACTTCTCCGTTAGCATATCCTGCAGAAGGAAAATTGAAAAATAAGGTAGCGTTAATAACGGGGGGAGATAGCGGCATAGGCAAAGCTGTAGCTTTGTTATTTGCAAAAGAGGGAGCAGATATTGTCATTGCCTACCTTAATGAGACAAAAGATGCAAAAGAAACCAAGAAAGAGATTGAGTCCTTCTCTAGAAAATGTACGCTAATTAAAGGTGATTTGGGGAAAGAAAATCACTGTAAAAAAGTAATTGAATTTACGATAAAAATGCATAAGAAAGTTGATATTATCGTTAATAACGTGGGGCTTCATTGGGAAACAGAATCAATTGAAAAAATTACCACTGAACAGTTGCAAAAGACTTTTCAGAATAATTTCTTTTCCTATTTCTGGGTCACAAAATATGCCATACCTTATCTTAAAAAGGGGGCAAGCATAATTAACACATCCTCTGTGACTGCGTATCGAGGCAGTCCAAAGTTGATAGATTATTCTGCAACAAAAGGTGCAATAATTTCTTTTACACGAAGCTTGTCAGCAAATCTTATTGATAAAGGAATTAGGGTCAATGCTGTTGCGCCAGGTCCGGTATGGACTCCATTGATAGCATCCTCATTTGACTCTAAAAAGAACTCAGAATTTGGAAGCGACTCGCCAATGAGAAGGGCAGCGATGCCAAATGAAATTGCACCAAGCTTTCTATTTCTAGCGAGCGAAGATTCACATTTTATGAGCGGTCAAGTTTTACACCCTAATGGCGGAGAAGTCGTCAATGGTTAGCCAAGGAATAAATTATATTCGTCAGGTTGTCTATCGGCACGAGTATTCAGCTATCTAAAGTGTTCATCTACTTCAAAGATGGGAACTGAAGGTTTAAAGGCGATGTTTTTTTACATCTTGTAAGCATTGCGCTCATATAAAAGATCCTTGTTCATGTTGTTTTTCTCGAGTGATGAACTATTGCAATCCGAGAAATGTTTAAGGAATAAATGTGATAATCTTGTTGTGATAATCTTGTTAAGATTTAGTTATTTGAGGGGCTATGATTGATATAGACAAAATATTCTCGGACGGAGTGGAAGGCTCATTCCTTGTGGAAATTGCAGCGAGAACGATAATAATGTTTCTTCTGATTTTGATCATACTGAGACTTTCAGGTAGGAGAGGTGTTCGACAGCTAACTGTTTTTGAAGTTGCGATTATTATCAGTCTTGGCTCCGCCGATGGAGATCCGATGTTTCAGGAAGATTTGCCCATTTCCTATTCGGTTGTTGTTTTTATCTGTGTAATTTCAGTCTACAAGGCGATAACTTGGCTCACTTACAAGTCTGAGGTGATCACTCATTTATTAGAGGGTAAAGTTTTACCCATTGTGAAGGACGGAGTATTTCACATAAAACATGAAAATGATGACAATTTTTCGAGAATGGAGTTCTTTTCAGAACTCCGAAATTTAAATGTTGAACATTTGGGTCAGGTTAAGGAAGGGGTTCTAGAGATTGATGGGACATTAAGCGTTTTATTCTATGCTGATGATGACGTCAGATATGGGCTACCATTGTTCCCTTCCTCCTATAAAATGGTCGATGTATCCAATGCTGAAGGACCATTTGCATGTATGTATTGTGGCCATGTTGTGTTTAGTTTTGATAGCGATTCTGAATCCTGTACTAGGTGTCATAGAAAGCAATGGAGTAAAGCCATGAATTCGAGAAGAGTTTAGGGTTGTTAGTTTCTGTAAAAATATTCATTCTCCGCGCAGAAAGCGCTTCTTCGTTCGATAGTAACTTAGCCTTTTTTAGATTACTTTTATCAGTTTCCGCTCTGTCAAGTTGGAAGAAGGGGAGGAATGCAATGAAAACGCTCCCATAATGATCTTCTCCTAATTGTAGATTTGGGTACCGTTAATTGTTCAGTTTCGAAAACTGACGACCATTCAAGTCCGGCAATTCTGGCCCATTGAATATTAAGCAGAAAGTTTCAATGCCCGAAAGATTCACAAAGCATCTATTTTATAATTTTTTGAATGCGTATATTTGAGAGCTATGTACAATAATACCAACACAACTTGACAGTAGTAGAAAATTATAAAACTGAACTCGAGTTAGTTCGACAGAACCCAACGCTCTTGGACAATTATCGCTTTGATAGAGACGCCATAGATTCAAAACACTTTGACCGATTAAGACTCAATATTGCGATTTACAATGATCTTAAACAAACGGACTATGAAATCGTGAAATATCTTTTTGCAGAGGAAAAGGAATGGCGAAAATCTGGGAAAGAAGGTAAAGTTGATAATTTATATTTCTGCGCCTTCATATTGGCACTTTTCAATTCACCTGAAACCGTCTGGTTGTTTTTTGAAGCTAAAAATATCGATTTTGACAGCGGAATTGGATTTGATGGCGAATATTTGGTTTCGGCAGGAATTAAAGAATGCTACCAATATTTAGAAACAGCTGACAACCCAAAGAAAACTGAACTGTTAAAGTATATTGGAGAAACGGAAGAAAGCTGTATTTATTCGCAAGAAGACATTGACGATTGGAAAGAACATAAAAAGTCCTATTTCAAATGTTACAAATTTCCAATTCAAGATGAGCTGTATTTTCTCTATTCGACAAATGAACGAGAACTATTTTTGAAGAAACTACCTGAATGGATCGATCAAGAAAGAGCATGGACTTATAACGAATTAAGTTTATATAGAACATACGCGAATTATGCAGACGACAAGGTTTTAGAAATTGAAGCATTCAAATTGACACTCGAAAAAAATGATAAAGATTTTCTAATCGAAGACTACAATAAACAATTGGCAGAGCTATATGTTGAGATCGGTGAAAATGCTAAAGCTCTTGAAATCCTTGAGAGCATAATAAATGGAACAGATAACAGAAATATTGTACGAGATTGTGTTGAACAACTTTGCAGGATAATTATTCGCACAAACAGCTCATCAGACGAGATAGCTAAGCAATCATATCATATTATAAAAGTTGAACATAAAAAATACAGCAGCTTTTTTCCAATGGTAGACGGTTTAATTAAGAACGTTACAGAAATAATGGGAGAGGGAAAAATGACTGCGCATAACAACAACTTGCCAAAAGCGGGGCGGAAGTGGTGGCAAAGGCTTTTTGGCTCTGAATAAACTAAAGTAGTCAAGACTTAGTGTGAGAGTTGCAGTAAATTAATAATCTTATTGGCATTCTTTAATTTTGGGTGTACCTAGCGAAGGTAGATTACAATTAGTATTTGTTTTTAAGGGAATTCAAGAGCGGTTCGCCGTCGGAAGCCTTCTTTGGTCGCAAACATCTATAAACAAGGCTGGCACATCGAAGTCTTCTTCAATCCTCTATAGCAACGCTTAAAAAGTATCGAAATTAATAAAGTTTCAGTACGTTGTTTCCGTTCAAATCTCTATTTAGGCTAATAGTTATGTTCATATATTATTGAGTAATTTTTGTCGTTTTTAAATGCTATTCATTACTCATAAATTTTCGCTCTCTTCAAGATATCAGCAAATGTTGACCGCATAGCTTTTCAGCATCTACATTTGTAATCTTCCCTTAGAGGTTATATCAAATTTTTTTTAAAGTAAATTCGAGAATGGCCTCTTGGGTAATCTATAATTCTACCAAAAACTTGATACCCATTTTTTAGATAGAAATCTTCTGCCTGGAAATCAAAAGTATTCAGCACTGAAACCGTTGCGCCATTATTAATTGCAATATTTTCCATGTGTTTAAGAAGTTTTGAACCCAAACCTTTCTTTCTGTAGTTGTGATGTACCCACAGAATGTTAATTTCAAGCCCGAGGTAACAATCTATTCCACCTAAAATTCCTCCAATTTCCTGGCCATCCTCATTTTTAGCTATAAATTAGAGGGCGTTCCAATCTGGTGAAAGTGCAGGTACTTTTGAGAAGTTAAATCTGTTGATTTCGTTTACAATTGTTTGTGCGCCCTGTCTATCACACGGTTCAATTTTAAAGCTGTAATTACTGGACATAACGTTTGGTTTCTTGAGATATTGATTGAATATAGAACCTATTTTCAGTAATAAAAATCTACAACTGCAAAATAAACTTATTTAAAATATTGTCGAATTTTAAAGACAGATCCTCAGTGTTACTATAAAGCAGACAATGGTTGCTTATCCTAGAAATTGTGGTCGGATGATCAGCATCAACATGGCTTATATAACCTATAGTTTTACCTAATGCCTTAGCTTATTCGGCTTCAATGTCTACTCCAATCGCTTTCTCTGAGTTTTTAATGATAGCGGAAGATGTGACAGGTGTGGACGATCATGGAAGACCTTTTCGACAAACGGCTGATTATTCTCTCTGTAGTAGATATTGAAAAACCTCATCTTTGGAAAGATCCCATTCATATGCTTTTTCTGGGATTTCCGCCAATGGAGTTTGAAGAAGCGGATGGTCAATTTTTATATCGCTTAATCCACTTCTCCTTCTTATCTTTTCAATCAGCCTGATCTCATACGGTATAAAATTGAGTGAAAGTATCTCACTGAATTTGTCTTTGAGATCCAATGAACTATATATATGATGATCACATATTTCCAAAAGCAATTCACTTACTACTTTCTCATTTGGAGAATTCCAATTATCTAAAAACCGTCGGTAAACAATATCGGTGGGTAAAACTGCATACAAGTTCATATTAATTTCATTATTGGTATATAAATCGAATAGAATTGCCATAAACAGATGATGAACTTCTTTTTGTTTATATTTATCCTGTTCTTCTTCAAATAAAAACTGGAAGTATTCTCTTGATAGTTCTGTCAGATCTGTCATATTCCAAAGAAGCGACAACCCCATTATACAGCCGACCGTTCGTGGAGTAACTTCTTTGTAGTGAAATAGCGTTTGCAAAATATGCCCTTGCCATAAAAGATGGCGGGTAATGTATTTCCAACCATCTTTTTTACCATTCAGTATCAAATGTTTAGGGTAATCCCCCGCGTGAAAACCGATGCCTAGCGTCAGATTTCTTGCAATGGTTTCTTGATACCCTTCTTTTATGTCATCTTGTATGCTTTGTTTAATGAGCTCAAAATACTGCTCTAGCATTTGCTGGTCTATACCATCTCTTTTGGTTTTCTCAATTTGCTTTTTAAACGCTTTTATTAATTGATTACGTAACATAATGTGGGATGTATATCCATAAATTCTCCTGGCTAATATTGACAATTTGGTAAAGCTGTAGCGATATTAATTATATCGCATGTTCACCTCGACAAGGCAACTTTTGTATCTAATTTAGTGTAAAAATTTGTTTAGGGTTGTGAAATCTTAGTTTTTGTCTTAGCATTCTATTAATTTTATCCAGTATATGTTTGATATAATACTCGTTATATATACTGCCAATATAATGAATTATTTATTCCATAAAGTATGGAAGTAAAACTGTATTAGAACATTAAAAGAAATAGAAGGCCAGCAATTGCCAGAAAATAGATATTTATAGTAAAAGTATCAAACGAATTAACGGCCAATAGGTGTGACAGCTGTCGGGGTAGATGTTTTATCTGACTCATTCGTTGTGGTTTTCCAGCCATCAGTGATCCAAATTGTTTGATCAGTAAGCGGGTAAAGGACGATATTTGATGAAAGACGATATAAAGTTCGAATGTGAAGTGTGTGGTCAAAAGCAAAAAGTTGAGTTGCTATTACTCCGCACAAATAAATGGTTAAAGCAGGTAGTCTGCAAGAATAAAAAATTGCAGCATATTAAGAATGTTGATCGATAAATCATTGAAAATAAATTAAAGGGTTATAGGAAAAGAAGAGTAGCGCGATTATGATCGCTACTCTTCTTTTATAGACCTCCCTTAATATCCTGGATTTTGGATTAGGTTAGGTTCGACTTGAAAGCTACTCTCATGGAAAGGCCAGAGGTATTGATGTTTCAAAAATTTTCTGTCTTCAATTTTAAGCACATCAGTTTTACCTTCTGTACCTTGTCGCATATGACCCAATGCAGGTTGATTAAGAACCACTTCCGCTGTTTTCCATCGCAGGAGATCACTATAGCGCAGGCCTTCACCGGCAAATTCGACCCTTCGCTCATTGCGAATTAAGTCGATCCATTCCTGTTGAGATTTTACCGTTAGATTGACATCCGCTACGCTCATATCAAGTCCTGCACGTTGTCGAATCTGATTGATACAGCTTTTCGCTAATTCATCTACGTTATTCAACATAATTTTGGCTTCGGCATAGGTCAATAACACTTCAGCATAACGAGCCAGCGGAAAGTACATATTACCTCCCGTCCGAAATGCATCAGCTTCATCGACAAATTTCTTAAACCAATAACCAGATCGGCTGCTCCGCAAGTTTTGATAATAGAACAGACTCTTTGAGTCATAAATATCTATTTTCTCTTTGTTGAATAGGTCGCCCTGTCCGAAAATACTAGCAGCATAACGTGGATCTCGATTTAATTTGGGGTTGAGCTCATATTCCTGCTTACTATATAAGGGGCATTTATCAATTGGCCGCCCTTGTAGTGTCCAATAGCTATCGACCAACGACTTCAAAGGAACAACATAAGATTGTCCATTTCCAGTCTTATATTGTGGCGCAAGATGCTCGAAGGAATTTGTAGCAGAATTATTGTGGCTTTCCATGTCAAATTTGATGATAAACTCCTTATTGGTTTTATCTGCCTGGTAATTGAATAGGCTAGCATATTGAGGGTGAAGTTGGTATTTTCCACTATCCATTATTTCCTTCGCAAGGGTTGCGGCAAGATCATAACGTCCATTATAAAGAGCGTACCTCATGATCAACGTTTTGAAGGAGTATTTGTTGAACATATAGGCGTTTGTGGTACCTTCATTTTCAGGGAGTCTGTTTGCTACATCGTTGCTCATTTCAAATAGCTTGTCCAGTATTTCAGCTTTCGGCGTTACTGGAGGTGTAGCTTCTTCAAGGGTAACCGGTACTAGGACAAAAGGTACGTCACCCCAAACTTCAGTGATCCTGAAATAATGCCAGATACGGAGTGCCTCTAAGATTGCTTTATATTTCTGTCTTATCGACTCATTTTCCACATAGGGAATATCAATATTAGCGATGTACGTATTGATCCGCCCCACGTGTTTATTATATAATGTCCAATAGTACTCCGCCAAGCGTGCATTGCTTGTCATATTACCATTGGCAATGACCATATGGTGGTCTGTCTCTATTCGAGCATAGGCGTTATCGCTACGACCATCTGACATATAAAAGAGTAGGCGGCGATCGCCAGGTTCCATAAAAACATCCAAATAACTACTGTATACTACCCGGCGCAGATCTTCTTCGGTGTTGAAGAACTCGTCGAAAGATGTTGCGGTAGGATCTCGTTTATCAAGAAATTTTTCGCAGCTACTTAACGTTGCTAGCGCAATTATCAAGGTTAAAATTTTCTTTTTCATTAGCATAGTTTTTAAAAAATACTGGCACTCAGTCCGACACTGTAGGTTGCCATACGCGGATAATTTCCGTTCCCGTCATTTGTTCCAGGGCTATCGACATCAATACGTTCGGGGTCAAGGCCTTCCCATTTCGTGAACGTGAACACATCTTGTGCATTAACATATATTCTAAAATTTTTTATGCTTTTGCCGATTTTAGGAAATGTATAGCCAAGCTGCAGAGACTTGATGCGGAAAAAGGCTGCATTGCTAAGCCAAACATCACTGAGTAGCGTATTAGGGCTTGGGCCTGTCCATAGACGTGGGAAACGGCTATTCGGATTGTCGGGACTCCAATGGTTTGCTACATATTCGACACGCGGTGCGCCGAGGTCGTTACTATTTCCGTCAACATAAACTGGATAGGCTTCTTGCCCAATCAAGCGGCCCGTGCGCTTTCCGATCCCCTGACCCAATGCAGAGAAATCCCAGCCTTTATACCGAAAGTCCAGATTTATAGCATAGTTATAATGGGGAAGAGGGTCTGCCAGGTAGCTTCGGTCCTCATCATTGATAATACCATCCTGATTTTTATCTACATAGCGGATATCTCCAGGTTTTGAATTTGGCATTTTAGCAGGAGTTGCATCCACTTCCGCCTGCGTTTGGAAATAGCCATCAGACTGGAAACCATAATAATTGTTGATTGGGACACCTTTGTACCATATTCGGTTATTATCGCCTTTAAAGATCAATCTATCGTTTTCATTGTAACCAGCTTTGAGCATTCGGTTGCGATTATCAAAAAGCATTCCACCGATGGTATACGAAAAATCGTCCTTTTTGTCTGACCAGCTTGCCGATAGTTCCCAACCATTATTTTCCACGGCGCCGATGTTGACTGCAGATTCAAGACTATTTGATCCCGTGAGCGGAGGAACGGCAAATTGATCATAAATAAGATCGTATGAATTTTTATGATAAATTTCAGCAGTAAAGGATAGTCTATTTTTAAATGCATTGACGTCTAGGCCCAGGTTCCATTGCTTCTGTTTCTCCCAGGAGAAATTTGGATTGGGAACACGTATTGTCCAGCCCCAGGTGTTTACAGATTCCTGCCAGAGGTATGGCGCTACATTTTCGTTTCCTATAAGTCCATAAGACGCCCGTAACTTAACATTACTAACTACACCCGACTCGAGAATAGGTTTGAAAAAATGTTCGTTATGTAAGTTCCAGGCGAAAGCTCCCGAAGGAAAAAATCCCCAACGATGACCAGGGGCAAACTTGCTGCTTCCGTCTGAACGTCCGGTTAATTCCAAAATATAGCGGTTGTTAAAAGAATAATTTAGTTTACCGAAAAATGAAGCTTTGCTAATTTCTCTAAAATCAGTGAAGGTATAATTCATCACCTCTGACCCTGCAGTAAGATAGATCTTGTCTTTGTCCTGGCGGAGCTCCTTGTTGAAGTTAATCAGCATCCGTGCAGTAAGCTGGCTTTCACTAACACCTTGTGAGGCATTGACATCATTTCCCCAAATTGCTGCCGGAGCACCATTTTCATCAAAAAACTTATAGGTCAGTCTTTTTTGTTTATTGGCCGATTTGTTAATCATGTAGGATACGTTTCCTTCAATATTAAAATTGCTGTTGATGTTATATTTGGGACGTAAGTTGATTGTACTGCGATCATACATATTGTTTTTTGTACCACCGTGTTTTATTGAAGCAATTGGGTTGATATTGTTATGCAGAATATAGTGTTCGGGAAGTTCAGAATCATAAAAAATTTGTTGCGTTGGGTTCAAGCGCCAAGCCTGTTTATAAAGGCCGTGTCCGTCATCATTTGCCAATAATCGATCTACCTGTAAACGGTGTGCGTAGAAGTCGGCCATCAATACAAATTTATCGGCGATGTTAATATTCGTATTGAAGCGGGCTGAAAACTTTTGAGTACCTTCAATCTTATTGAGGCCATTTTCTTTTATATGGCCGAGCATTAAATTAAAAGTACCAACGCCACCACCCCCGGATATACTCGCGTTATTATTAATCGCTGTCGAAGTCCGTTCCATGACCTGATCGAGCCAATTGACCTGCTTTAATTCTCCGGAGGCATATTGGTTAATTGTTTCTTCGGGGTAGATTGCAGGTTGCCCCTGTTGGATTAAGGTTTCGTTTCGCAATTTCATGAAATCGACAGCACCGACAAATTTCGGAAGATCAATCGGTTTGTTGACTGCAAACCAGTTGTTGGTAACGACTTTAAATTGTCCCGTCTGTCCACGCTCCGTTTCGATGATGATAACACCATTTGCACCACGGGAACCATACATGGAGGCTGAGGCGGCATCTTTTAAAACGGTAATGCTTTTAACCTGATTGGGGTCAATGTCGTGGATGCTCTGTTCCATACCGTCGACGATGACCAAGGGATCTGCATTTTGTAAGGTACTTATTCCGCGAATAGAGATGGTACCCGGAACACTTCCTGGCATACTGTTTCCGCGCATCATTGTGACTCCTGGGATCGTTCCAGAAAAAGCATCCTGCATTTTAAAAATTGGGCGATTTTTAATTTTCTCCATATCCATTTGGGATACGGAAGATGCGATGTGTTTTTTGTCTACTTCGGAGAAGCCAACAACCACAACTTCATCAAGTCCCACTTCATCCGCGTCCATAATAACATTGAGCTCCGATTTGTTGTTAATCGGGATTTCAAGCTGTTTGAATCCGACTGCACTAAAAATCAGGGTTCCTTTTTTGCCATCGGGGAGTGTCAGTTGAAACTCTCCTTTCGTATTCGACGAAGTTCCTGTATTGGAACCTTTTAGCAGGATGCTGACAGCAGACAATAGATTTCCCTTGGTATCATGTACTTTTCCTTTTATGACTTGTTGCTGCAGATTGGATATGCCGGAGGTACTTTGTTCTGGCAAAGAAATATCTTCATTTTTACGCTTGATAACAACAGTGCCACGATGTAACATGTAATAAAAAGCGCTACTCTTGAAAATTTGATCCAAGGCCTTATCGAGTGATACAGCTGTGATTTCAACGGTTGCTTTTTCATTTTTCAGCAATCCTTCTTTAAAGATAAAATGTATACCAGTCTGTTTGGTAATGCTTTCCAGTACAGTTTCAATCCTGGTATTCTGGGCATGTAAAGTAATCTGAGCGGAGCTTGAAGCGTAGGCGCCCATCATAGATGTCGCCAATAAGATTCCTGTCAGTTTCATTTTTAATAAATGGTTCAGAGTTTTCCCTTTGTCAACGGGACATAAGGTCCCTTTTGAATAAAATAAATTATTCATAAATTGGTATAGAATTAATGGTTTATGATCAGTGTTAATTCAAATTCGATGCAGGAGTATTTGCCGTACTTCTGCATTTTTATCATATTAATTTAGGTTTTTCGCTTTTTTACATACAAAGTCCTCCTTAATAAGTTTATCGGTTTACAATTAGTTATCGGTTTACAATTAGTTATCTGTTTACAATTAGTTTATCCTTGTCAATGGTCAATTTATAACCTGTCAAATCTTTTAGTACATTACAAAGTTCCGCCAGCGTTACATCTCTTTTCATGCTACCTTCATATCGTTCATTATTTAAAGGGATCTTGCAATCGACCTGAATTCCATACCAGCGGCTTATTTCATCAAGTATCTGTTGCATATCTTTATTTTTAAAATAAAAATAACCGTCTTTGAAGGCTGTGGCTTCGGCTTTACTGGCTAAAGGAAAAGTTTTTAGTTTTTTTTCGATAATCTGCGTCTCGCTACCGGCATTCATATAGATTTCGTGTTCTTCGTTGCTGACTTTAAGCTTTCCTTCTGTCAATGATACTCTCGTATTTGCACGATAGGAATTTACATTGAAAGCTGTTCCGATCGCTTGTATATTGATATGATTTGTTTCAACGATAAAAGGCCTATGTACATCTTTCGCAACTTCAAAATAGGCTTCACCTTTTAGTATTACTCTCCGCTCTTTTTTATCAAAATTTGCTTTATAGCTGAGCTCTGAGGCAGCATTTACCCACACTTTAGTGCCATCGCTAAGGGTTAATACCATAGTAGACCGTTTGGGAACTATTAAGGTATTACGTAGGTTTTCTGTTGAGTTGGATGCGTATACAAGTTGCCCATCTTTTAATTCGATACCCTGAGCAAAATATTGGATGGCTTTTTTTTCGGTTAATCGTATTTCTTTTCTCCCCTCAATTTTTAAAATTGCACCTGCTCCACCGGGAAGAACATCATTTTTGTGTCCATATATCTTGTCAGGAATTAAATAGCTTACCGACTTTTCGCGCTGTTGCTTTTGCCATAACAGTGTTAGGGCAAGTATTACAGCAGCCGCTATTCCAATAACTTTGTACGGTATTTTGTTTAAGGAGAGGTATTTCTTTTTTGGTTGTACAACAGTCTTCTTTGCCGTGAATTTTTGCTGTGTGATTAGCCATTCTTGGTTTACATCTGTTTTGCGAAGATCAAATGGAGCATAAATATCAGTATGTGATAGCCGACGAGACAAGCTATCCCTTGCGCTGGGATATTTTTGTAAGAGATTTTTTAATTGGTCTTCTTTGTCGGATGGTAGCTCACCATCTTTTAATAGAAGAGCAATCAGTTCTGCTAATACTATTTTGTCGGTTTTTATCATAATTCATAAGCTAAATAACTTGAAGGATCGATATGGGTGATCGATCCATTGAAAAAAGTGGAGTATTATTTGTAAAGCGTTGTGTGTTAGAGTATAAAAAACGTAAAAAGTATGCTTAGAAATTTCCTTTTTAGCAGATTTATCGCACGCATCCGTTGTGTTTTTACCGTATTTACCGAAACATTGAGTTCCTGTGCCACCTCCTCGTACTTCATTCCGTCCAGATAGATTAAGCGGCAGACTCGTTGACAACCTTCGGGCAGTTCATTGAGTTCCCGGTGAAGAGCTCCGATCAATTCTGCATTTATTAAATTATCCAGGATATCGTTTTCATCCGGCTGGTCAGTATTAAATTCGCTCCGTACACGATCAAATACCACATTTCTTCGCTTGATATTCATCGCTAAATTTTTTACAGCGCTATAGAGGAAGCTTTTAATGACGGGCTCTCCCTTTAGTAGCAAGTCCTGTCTACCCATTAGAACGACAAATGCGTCCTGCACGATGTCTTTTGCAATTTCCTCTGAGCCAACCCATGGAAATGCAAATACGCTGAGTTGCAGAAAATATTTGTTAAAATAATATTCTGTGGATAACATATCGTTTGCTTTTTTATGTAAAATATAAATTTTAAAAGTGATATAAAGAATAATATTAGAGATTTTATGTAGGTAAAACCTTTTACAAATTTGAAGGTTCATGACTGCTGTTCCACTCGTCAGCAGCATAATTCATCGCTTTTACGAGCTGGCACTTGGGTGAAGTGTTCTTTATTTCCTTTGCGAACCATATTCCGATTTCATAGATCAGTAGAAAACCGAGAATTATTTTTGAAATTTATGCATAATCATTTGGTTATCATAGATATCCTGGTTGTAGCGCACTTATCAATGTACGTGAAAATAACAGCCCATTAATGGAGTTATTTAAAAAACCTGTGCTTATGGCTTGCCGTAAAATAAGAGAATATTTTCCTTAGTATCGTATAATACTATACCAAATTGATCAAATGATGAAAAGAATACTGGGACTTGATTTAGGGACCAGTTCTACTGGTTGGGCATATGTATTGAAAGCGTAGGACAATGAAATTTTCAGGATTGAAAAATTGTGTGTATGCGTCAATCCATTAACGACAGATGAGCAACAATTGTTTAATACTAAAATCCAAAAAATGGTGTAAAAATTGTGTCAAATAAAATTTATATTCTGCAAAAGACTAGAGGGTGTAAAGTAAACTGT